>JAICKY010000006.1 GCA_025927655.1 Candidatus Saccharimonadota bacterium
AACACGCAGTGGCTCATTCGTCTGTAGACGGTCATAACACTCAGTATATACGCTAGCCTGAGAACGCCCGGACGACGGAAGCTGCTGGAAGGCGGCGTCATCCCACGAGCTTACGCTCGGGGAATTGTTGCCGGATTAAATACATGGAGGAAGACCTAACTAAAATCGAGCAACGAATCAACGATTTAATCACTCGTACAGACGAACAAATAACAGAAGGAGGCGTCGATATGCCGACAATCTTGACATATGTAAAATACTTTGTGGAACACCTAAAAGATTTGCTCATTGACCACTGTAATCCGATCATGCAAGGACGTTATTTTGGCGTCATTTTCGATCAGACGCCAAGCTACTCAGAAATAGACTGTGGAACCGCAGAAATATCAAAAATCCCAGGGATGAACGAGCTTTTTAAGCTCGCAGATCCTGGGATTGTTGATCTGGTGCGGATGAGAGGACTTGAACCTCCACGCCTTGCGGCACTAGCTCCTAAAACTAGCGTGTCTACCATTCCACCACATCCGCACAGGGGGCATAGGACAAACCTACGGTTTTTCCTACCTAAGCCGGCTAAAATGAAATACATTTTGTCCGGCTGGTCTTTTCCCTTGGGAACAAGGGCTTCAAAAAGGTAACAGAGAGTATTTTACGAAATTTATGACAAAAAGGCTAGAACGGATGTTGGCTGCGCGCCACAGCTTCGTTCACAAACTTGTAACTCCAGGTTAACCGGCCAAAATTGCGCAGTCTATGAGTACGCAGCAATCGCTTCACTTGGGCGTGTGTCAGCAGTCGCAGCTCCTCCACTTCTCCGGGCTGGGGGCGTAATTCTGCACTATGCACCGGCAGTGTTACTGCATAGGCGTACACATGCGCCTTGGTGTATTTATGGTAATGAGGATGGTAGCTGATACGACGATGCACAAATAGCGGCCGGAAGTGCCTCTCCGGCAGTTTTATACCCAGCTCTTCGTGTGTTTCGCGTGCCGCAGCTTGCAGCGGTTCTTCGCCGCAGTCCAAACCACCGCCAAGCGAAATTTCCAGCATACCGGGTGCAAATACTATCGATTTCACCCGCTTGCCCACGACAAATTTTCCATCCGTAGTTTGCACCACCACATGCACGCCACGGTGCCACAAGCCACGGTCAGTGGCCCAGCCCATTGGTAACCGCAGACCGGTTTTGTGGTTTTTGTCATCCACTACGTCCACCCAAGCAGTGTGGGTCAGGTATTCGTACAGGCCGTCGCAGTGTTTGCGAATACCCGCAAACGTACCAGCCGCTGCATCAATAAAAGCTTGCTCGCTGCGCTGCGCCAATGTCCGGCGCTTCAGCTCCGGGTCAATATCTGCAATGTGCCACACCAGCACTTTGCGTTCATCGAACGTATAGCTTTTACGCGCTGCATCGTAGACATCCTTGCTCAAGAAAACGATCACGTCAGCATCCGCAAGCAGATTGTCGGAAGTCTGGGTATTGGTCCCCGCAATGCCATGATTCAGCTTGTGCAGCTTAGCGGTAGCTCTAGTGAATGGCTGTGCCGTCCGCACATCCGCCTCGTCTGCGCCGATACCGCTGGATGTTACCACGAACCGGTCGTCCACCAGCGTATCCATGTACGCGGCAGCCAGCCGGCTTCGGTAAGTGTTACCCTGACACACAAAATGAATGTTGAATGGTTTTTGAGTTTTCATTGCACGCTTTACTATGCCTCAAGCGTAAGCTATTCCAGAAGAGATGTCTAGCCTAGCCGGCGATAAAACACCAGCTGCGCATCGCCGTATGTTTTATGAGACACAACCTGCAAGCCCGGGAAGGCGCGCACTGCTTCGCTGCCCGGCCATGAAAGCACCAGCAGGCCGCCCTCTACCACGTGTACCGTCAAGCGTTCCAAGACGTCGGGCCTGATATCGTTATACGGCGGATCGGCCAGCACTATATCGAACTGTTTGTCCTGGTTGTTGCGGGACCAACCGCTGATGTTCTTGCGGCGCACCGTTACAACGTCTTCCAGGTCAAGCGCCCGAACGTTTACAGCTATAGTTTTAACCGCTTCAGGATCAATATCTATTGCCAGTACACTGTCGGCACCCCGGCTAACCGCTTCAATACTACAAGCCCCGGAACCAGAAAACGCGTCTAGTACACTCAAACCGTCCAGATCACCCAGCGTGTTGAATAGTGCCCCGCGAACTTTGTCGCTCATGGGGTGAGTACGCTGGGTGTGCGGGCTGTCGAAATTACGGCCGCCTAAGCGGCCGGCAATAACCCTCATATGTCGTAAGCCTCTCGAGCTGCAAGATACCACGCAATGGTCACGGCATTCACAATCCGTGGCACCAATTCACGCCGTGCCATTTTGGCCAGCTTAGGCGTCCAGCCAGATACATAAAACTGGTCGTACATTTTCAGTGCGGCAACATCTTTCACCGATTGTAAGAATGTCTCGGCCATGCCTGCCTTAACTGCCACGTCCAATTCGGACTGCGTTGGCAATGCCCGGTGCAGTCTCAGCGGCATAATCATCACCGCCACCCCCCATTCAAACGCTAAGTGTGTTGCAATCAGGCCCTTGTCGCCCCACATCTGCCAGTTCTTGCTCATGCGCTCCGGCAGCGTATCGCCCGGTATAAGCAGCTTTTCCTTCGGGCTGGTGCGGGTTTCTATGCCTTCGCCGCGCAGGCGAAACAACTCTTTTTCGTATGGATATTGGTGGGCTGGCGTTAAACCATCGACGATGCCGTGTGCCAACCAGGCGGCTTCAAAGGCTGCACGCGTCTGATTGCCTTCTTTGAGCGCTTTCACCAGCTCCTGGTAATTGTGCTCCAAAATAGCCACAATCTGCCGGTCAGATTCGTCGTCCGGGTTTATAAAGTGCCACAGTTCATCCTGGGCGGGTGTTTTGCGCTTAATGCCATCCGGGCCGTCCATGCCCTCAAACCGAATAATACCTTTGCGATTCGGAAAATCCCGGCCTTTCGGCAGCAGCTGTGTCAGGTGCTGCCGTGCTACCCGGTCAATCTTTTGATGCGCACCGAACCAGGCATCAAAATATTTGAGATGCCGCAAAGTGCTTCCCGCGTACATCAGGCGGATGCTCCGCCGGCAACGGGTTGTAGTAAGATAGGTTGCAAGTTCATTCAATTAATTGAGGTTCGTGACAGTACGCAAGCGTGCCACACGCGTGCTTAATTCATTATATTGTACCAAACTTTCACCACGTTTCAGAAACTCGGCAGCTGATGCGCGAGCCTCTGCAATCAGCTTCACATCGGTGAGTTTGGCGACGCGCAGATCTAGCGCGCCATGCTGCATCTGGCCATAAATAGCTCCGGGACCTCGCAGTTCCAAATCCAGTTCGGCCAGTTTAAAGCCGTCCTGGCTGCTTTCGAGCGCCCTTAGACGCCGTGACGGCGCCGAAGAATCGCCCATCATTAGATAGCAGTAAGCCTTAGCCTGGCCGCGGCCAACCCGGCCGCGCAGCTGATGCAACTGCGCCAGCCCAAAGCGCTCCGCTGATTGAATCATCATCACGCTGGCATTCGGCACATCCACCCCCACTTCGATCACTGTTGTAGAAACTAGTACATCAAGCTCGTGCGTCACAAACCGCTGCATAACGGCGTTTTTCTCGTCGGCCTTCATTTTTCCGTGCAGCAAACCCACGCGGTACTGCTTGAATTCCTTTTTTTGGAACTGTTCGTACGTCTTCTCGGCCGAGTGCGCATTCACCGTTTCAGATTCAGCAATAAGCGGGCAGACCACGAACATCTGCCTGCCGTCGTCTAATTCTTTGCGGATATCCGCATACGCCGGTTCAACCGAGTTTGGCGACACGATTTCGGTGCGAATTGGCTGACGCCCGGCAGGTTTTTGGGCCAGCACCGATATATCCAGCTCACCGTACAGAGTCAGCGCCAGCGAGCGCGGGATCGGCGTAGCCGTCAAACTCAGCAAATGCGGCATATGCCCCGCCTTTTTCATAAGTTCCTTGCGCTGTTCCACGCCAAATCGGTGCTGCTCGTCTATTATAACCAGCCCCAGCTCGTGCATATCGACTTTGTCTTGAATAAGCGCCTGCGTGCCCACGATAAACCGGGCGCGGCCGGTGGCAATTGCCTGATGAGCCTTCTTTTTTTGTGCGCTGGTCAGCGCCCCGACTAATAGTGCCAGCTTAGATTCCATGCCAAGCGGCTGTAGCAGCTTGTAAATGGTTTCGGCATGTTGCCGTGCCAGCAGTTCGGTCGGTGCCATAAAGGCCACCTGGCACCCGTGCCGTAGCGCCATCAGAGCCGCCATAGTAGCTACCACCGTCTTACCCGATCCCACATCGCCTTCAACTAACCGGTTCATCGGGTGGTCGGACTGCATGTCCTGATAAATCTGCCAAACCGCCTTCCTTTGCGCATCGGTGAGCGTGAACGGCAGATGACCCACGAAGTCTTTCGCCAGTTGCCCGTCGAATGGAATCACTAATGATTCATCAGCCGCTAGCTCTTGTTTGTTCATGAGCGCAGCCAGGCTCAGTTCAAACACTTCTTCGAATCCCAAGCGCCGCCGGGCTTCAGCCAGCTGCACGCCGTCGATTGGAAAATGCATCGCCAGCACCGCTTCGGCGCGGCTCATCAGCTTTTGCTCCCGCACCAGCCACCCGGGCAGTGTCTCTGGCAGCGTCCGGGTTAAACTCCGGCAGTTCCCTACCACCTTGCGGATCTGTTTGCTGGTGAGGCCCTTGGTCTCACGGTACACGGGTACAATCCGCGCCGTATTCACGGTAAGATCACTCACTAGTTCCGCGCTAGGGCTGGTCATTTGCATACGCTGATGGCTGAGTTCAAAGAGGCCCGAAAAATAATACGCCGCACCCACTTTCAATCCATTTGCCCGATAGGGCTGATTGAACCAGACCAAGCGAATGCTGCCCGTTTCATCGCTGGCTACGGCTTCGGTTATGTGCATCCCGCGCCGCACATAGCGCCCTGTTGCCTGTTTTACGACTGCCTTCACCGTCACCGGGCCGGGCTGCATGTCACGGATGGATACCACTTCGGAATAATCTTCGTATCGCCGCGGCAGGTAGTCAACCAGATCGGCCACCGTTTTCACACCCAAAACCGCCAGCTTTTTTGCCAGTTCCTCCCCCACTCCTTTTACAGCCGTCACCGGACTATGCAACTCCATAATTCCAGTATACCGTCTATGCCCCGCTTCAGCCGCGTCCGTCTGAATATTCGAGTTGTGTTAGTAACTGCGGTTTCGAGCGTTTTGACGGGATGTGGCTGCCAAGGAGTCATCGATGGTCTTTAAATCTACCGCTGTTTTTCGGTACTGTAAGGCTAGCATTATAAGGCTATCTGCCAATTGCGGGTTATTGGGCAGCAGCGGGCCGTGCAAATAGGTACCGATGGCATTGCGCGTACGAGCACCCTCAGTCTGATCTTCGCCGTTGTTGCCATTGCCGCGAGTAACCCTGCCGAGCGGCGCTTGGTCATGCAGTAACGTCGTACGGCCGCTATGATTTTCAAATCCGTAGAGTGTGCCAAAATCTGTTGTTTCTACGGCCGTGTTACCGATAAGCCGTTTAGGGCCGCCAATCGTGTCGGCATCAAAAATCCCAATGCCCTTAATTTCCTTGCCGTCATGGGTCACAAATCTGTTGCCAAATAATTGGTACGTACCACAAACCATCAGCATTGGCACATCAGCGGCAACCAGTTTATGCAACCAATTGCCGATGCGCAAGATATCTTTCTGGATATCAGCCTGGGCGGAGTCCTGCCCGCCGCCGCCGAGCACAACATCGACGTCTTTCGGCAGCTTGTCGCCAACATTATAATAATGCACCACCGGTTCCAGGCCATGCCACTCGGTCCGGCGTGTTAATGTCAGCAGGTTGCCGCGGTCGCCATACGTGTTCATTTCGTTCGGATAGATATGCAGTATGTGGATCTTGGTCATAGCACCTTCCCTGCCTTTCGCTCAAGCAGCGCGTGTAAACGCAGCATGGCCGTGTAGCTGGCAAACACCACCTTTTCACCTGGCAGCCTACAGAAGGCTTGCAGGGCCTTTTCGACATCTGGTTCTATAGAGCCAACCGGAACGTTGTCGTACTGAAGCCGCAGTGCCATGTCCACCGCCCGGCTGCCACTAGTATAGGCAACGTCCGTTCCTTGCAAACTGGTAAAATCAATATCCCATAGCCATGACATGTCGCGGCTGTCTGCCAGATTGTCGTTAATAACAATCATAGTTGCAGTATACGGTCGTACATACGATGCTAAGCCCTGCCGGAAACTTGCCGGGTTCTTTACTAAGTTCAGCTGTAGTTCAGAACCGTTTTTAAGCATGAACTTCTGGCCACGGCCAAAGGCAGGTTTTACGCCGGCCAGCTGCTTTAGTAATTTCGCCGGTGCGACATGCGGCAACAGTTGCCGTACCAGGGCTAACGCGCCAGCGGCATTCTGCAGGTTGTGTTGTCCCGTAACTAACAGCTTGGTTTTAAACCGTTGGGTGCCTATTTGGTAGGTGGCTTCATCGTCTTTAAAGTTCAGCAGTTCGATAGCTACCTGCATTTTGGCAGCATTTGGTGCGGGCGGCGCATCGCTCACCGACACAATTTCGTCATCACGCGGGAAAAATTTGAGCAGGTCTGGCGCCACGCCAAAGTACGTCACAGGCACATCGCCGCCATCTGCAATTGCACTCAGGCGCTTGTCATCGGCATTGACCACTATTTGCTCCGTAGCGGACAGCATCGTATCACCAATAAGTTTTGCAACGGTGTCGACCTCTCCAAAGCGGTCCAGCTGGTCACGGCTGGCATTTAATGCGAGCACGTATTTTGGTCGGATAACATCGGTAAATTGCCGGGCGTAGGCTTCGTCCAACTCGAACACCGCACTATCGAATGGCAGATGGCCGGTTTTGGTTGCCTGCTGGCTGACCGATGAAATAATGCCGCGTGTCAGGTTGCTGCCGGTTGCATTGGTAAGTACGCGCTTGCCATTGGCCCGCAGCAGCTCAACCACCATCTTGGTTGTAGTGGTTTTGCCGTTGGTACCGGTGATGATAACGACACCTTCTGGCAACTTGCGAAGCATCACGCTCAGATAGCCGGGAACCAGTGTTTCGACGACCAGGCCAGGCATAGATTGTCCGCTGCTTCTACCGCGCAGTTTTACCGCTTGCGCGACTGATTTGCCTAGAGCCGTTCCAATTATTCGCCGCACGCGTATCTAATCCTGTAGTTCGACTAAGGCCGAATCTTTGAACGCTTTGCCGCGGCGCAGCAGCAAACGGCCATTTTGGAAATCTGCTGGTTCAAAGTTTTCACGGGCGGCTTTTTGGCCGTTAATACTAATGCCGTTTTCTTTCAGCAGACGGCGGGCCTCGCTATTGGATGCTGCGAGGCTGCTCGATACCAGCGTGTCGATCAGCGGCGCGGTGGCAGTGGCTGCAACATTTGGGATTTCCTGACGGAGCGCATCTAGTACGTCGCCAGCATCCCCAATGTTCAGACGGCCGGTCAAGCAGTCTGTCACCCGCTTTGCTATATTGGTCGCTTCCTGCCCGTGGACCAGCGCCGTAACCGACTCGGCGAGTTTCTGCTGCGCGACTCTTTGGCTGGGGTTCTCGTGGTGATGCCTCATAACATCATCAACTTCTTCCTTGGACAGCAACGTGTAGATCTTAATGTAGTCCTCCACACCCGCGTCGTCACAGGTAATCCAGAACTGGTAGAACTGCGTGGGGGTGGTTTTGGCAGGATCGAGCCAGATGGCGCCTGCTTCGGACTTGCCAAACTTCACACCTGTTGTTTTATTTACGGCCAGTGGTCCGGTCCATATGTTTGCTTCACTGCCAGTAACACGCCGGATGAGTTCCACGCCGGCAATACTATTACCCCATTGGTCAGCGCCTGCCACCTGCAAGGTGGCGCCCTTTTCACGGTGCAGATGCAAAAAGTCGTAGCCCTGGATCAACGAGTAGCTGAATTCTGCATATGATATCCCGGCACCATCTTCGCCAAGACGGCTCTGGACAAATTCGCGCCCCAGCATTTGGCGCATTGGCACATGCTTGCCCACATCACGCAGGAAATCCAGGTAGCCCATGCCTTTGAACCAGTCATAGTTATCGACGATCTCAAAGTCTTTGCCGGCAAACACCTGGCGGTATTGGGCAGCAATGGCGTCTTTGTTATGCTGGATTTCTGCCAGGGACTTGAGATCGCGTTCCTGAGCCTTGCCGTCGGGGTCACCGATCATGCCGGTAGCCCCACCGACCAGCAGAATAGCTTTGTGGCCGTGGTCTATAAAATGCCGCACCATCATGGCCATGGCAAAGTTGCCAACAGTCATACTATCGGCGCTTGGGTCTACCCCCCAATAAAACGTTACGGGATCGCCATCGAGCGCAGTTATGTCTTTGTAGGTCGTTTGGTTGACGAAACCTCGCCAAGTTAGTTCTTCAGAAAGTGTCATCATGGAGTAGTATACCGTTTCTCATGCCGTTATATAAATAGCTGCTACAAAAAGAGTACCCTGATAGGAGCCTACTGATAGATATACCTTTGTATTGTCCCGATAAAGCTGCCTAAAGACTGGAGGATTGACAGCACAATAGTGCACTTGTTTTTCTAAAACTTGCTATAATTGAATTGTATAAACGTGAGTTCAGAGAGACCAAAAATAAGTATGAGTGATCCTACCCCGCGCCCCCGGCGCAAGAAGGCTGCCAAGAACACCTACACTACCAAGAGCGGCAAGACTATAACGTTAAACCGTTCTTTAAACGACCGTATGCGTGCCGGGCGCGAAGCCCGTGCTCAACGCAAAGCCGCATACCTGAGCACACTTCCCAAGGAACCATGGAAGCGTTTGTTGTACCGCATGCATCCAAAACGCCTCTACAAATATTGGTTTAGCCGCGACGGTGCCATAATGGCGCTCAAACTGGCTGGCGTCGGGTTCGTAGTTATCTTTGTGCTTATTGTCGGCATGTTCGCCTATTTCCGCAAAGATCTACCGAAGATTCACGACATAAACAGTAGTAATTCGGGCGGTAGCATTGCCTATTACGATCGCACAGGTCAAACATTGATCTTCCAGGATTATGATGCGTTTAAGCGTATCCCGATCCCCAGCGATCAAATATCGTCCTATCTAAAAGATGCTACTATCGCCATCGAGGACAAAGATTTTTACCACGAGGGCGCCTTCAACATCAAAGGCATCACGCGTGCCGCTGTTAACAACGCTACAGGCGGTAGCACGCAAGGTGGCTCGACCATCACCCAGCAGCTGGTCAAATTGGACGAGGGCTGGACCAACGACCACACTATAAACCGCAAGGCTAAGGAACTAATTTTGGCGGTTGAACTGGAGCGGGAATACAGCAAGGACGACATACTAACAGCATACTTAAACTTAGCCCCATACAGTGGTCTGGACTACGGTGTGCAGGCAGCGGCACAGGATTACTTCCATGTCGATGCCAAAAACCTTACGCTGGCGCAGGCAGCCATGATGGCGGCTATCCCAAAGGAGCCAGGTGACTTTTCTCCGTATGCTAGCCCGAACTTCAACCCATCCGCAGTAGATAATCTATTCGACGAAAATGGCTTGATTGATCGTCAGCAGTACATCCTCGACCTCATGGCTAAGCAAGGGTATGTTACACAGGCACAAGCAGATGCAGCCAAGAAAGTTGATGTCATTGGGGAAGTAAACCAGTTGCCAACTAGCCACTATGCCGGTATGAAGCCGGGCTACGCATACGCCATCCAGGCAGCCCGCCAGGAACTGGAGAAAGATTTCCCAGCATCGGTCATCAAGAACGGTGGCTGGAAAGTAACCACCACCATAGATACGAATCTACAGGATTTGGCGAATAAGTCCCTGGCTGACAGCGCCAAGCTATTACATAAGGACAGCGCCGATGACGCATCTTTCGTCGCGGAAGACAACACTACCGGACAGATAGTAGCGCTCGTGGGCGGCATGGATTTCACCACACAACAGCTTAACTACGCCAGCGATGCGCCTATCTCACCCGGCTCCAGCATTAAGCCGTACTCCTACGCCGCGCTTATTAACGATAATAACAGCGTGGGCGCTGGTAGTATGATAGTGGACAACAAAGCAGCATTGCCAGGATACCCTTGTACAAACACAAACACACCAGAAAGCAGCAACCCGGGCAACTGTCTGTTCGACGATACGCGTCGCAATTACGGTAATGTCACCCTTCGCTACGCGCTTGGCAGCTCACTGAACATACCCGCCGTAAAAGCTTTCACCTCCACCGATCCAAAAGACACCTCTACGGCCGCAGATGGAAGCAGCTGGAGACGCGCCTCTATTAACAACACCATGTCTGCTATTAACGCCATGATGGGCAACCCTGATAGCTACAAGTGCTATGACCCGGTCCGGCTCGAAGAAGAAGGAATATCATCCATATCAGATGCAACCAAGTCGGATGAAACACCGTGTGGGGCAGCAGCCGGTATTGGTAACGAGGCGTACACTACGCTAGCCGATCATGTAAACGGCATCGCTACGCTGGCACGTATGGGTCAGGTGGTGCAGCAAACCATGATTCTAAAAGTCACCGACGCCTCCGGCAAATCACTGGTGCTGCCTAAACCAGCAAAGCCTAAACAAGTCCTGAAACCTGATTCAGCCTATATAGTCAACAACATGGCTGCCGACCCGGGCGCTTCATACCTAGGCATTTACGGCCATCCTTGTGTTGCCACTGCCTCCAGCTGCAATAGCAAGAGCTATGAGTTCCATCGCTACAAGGGCTGGGACAACGCCATCAAGACCGGTACTAACCAGGATCTGGATGGCCTGATGATGAGCTGGAACACCAAATACACCGCAGGCGTGTGGATCGGCAACTACGATCATAGCCCGTATGGCGGCACTCCTGAAAAAGTCACCGATCCGATCATGAAAACATGGATGCAGGGTGCGATTGACAACCTAGGCAATGTAAAGCCCGCTAACTGGACACAACCATCCGACATAAAGACTCTGCCAGCCTACCACTCGAACGTGCCATTCCCAAGCGGAGAGGCAACCCCGCCGAGTAATGATCTATTCCCGTCATGGTATGTAGCTAAATCTGGCACAACAGGCAACTCTCAGACAATCGACAAAGTTTCCGGCAAGCTGGCTACCAGCTGTACCCCTCCGCTTGCGCGGCAATCCGGCACAAACAACAGCATCAGCGCATGGAACGTAGATCTATACGCGGGCGGCAGTCCAAATTCCACTACGCCTAGCTCGTCATCCGGCAGCAGTTCCCGGCCGAGCGATGACGTCCACAACTGTAGTACTGACACACCGCCAACAGCGACTATCACGGCCGTAAATAACGTTTCTACCAGCGGTAGCAACACGATTAGCTGCCCTATTACCGGGTGTACCATTCGAGTTCACATAGACCAAGGAACTCATCCTCTCACCGATCCTGCATACCCACAATATCCCGGTACGCTAAGCCTGATCGTAAACGGTCAAACAGTACAATCGCAGGAAGTCGACCAGAGTGATGACTATACACTGACGTACGTTCCACCGGCCGGATCAACAGGGAGCATCCAGATAACGGCCCAGGTTACCGACAGCGTACTCTATTCAGGCAGTGACACGCAGACGATAAATATTGGCACTACCGCATCATTCCGCGCCCAAATTGTTGGCGGCAATGGTGGCGGCACTGGCAACGGTCGCGGCGGGACACTCGCCGGCTTTCACCCTAACAAGCGCTAGGTCCCAAAATATTTAGTCTTAACCTACTTTTCTAGGAACTCGTTGAGCGCAGTACGAACATCCGGTACTACATGCAGAAATGTTTCTTTGCCAGCTTTTGCACCGCGCTCTTTAGGGCCAACAGCAGCTTCAAACCCTAGTTTCTTGGCTTCAGCTACACGCCGGTCTATAAAAGGCACGTGACGGACTTCCCCGCTTAAACCCACTTCCCCAAACACCACTGCATTCTGCTTCAGCTGCAACCCCTTTGCCGCTGATCCTATGGCCATACAAATGGCCAGATCAGCAGCTGGATCGTTCAGGCGGATACCGCCCACAATATTGATATAAATATCCTGTTCGGACAGTGCAAGCTTGGTACGCCGTTCCAGCATGGCAACCAGTAAGTTTACGCGGTTCAGGTCGATGCCGCTGGTAGCTCGCTTAGGGTATCCGTATGATGTTTTATTTACCAGTGCCTGCACCTCGACCAGCAGCGGGCGAGTACCCTCCAGCGTAGCCAGTACCACCGACCCGTCACTGATCTGGCGCTCGGCAAGGAGTGCCTGGCTAGGGTTATCGACGGGCCGCAGGCCATGTTCGTCCATCTCCATAATTGCCGCTTCGCTAGTGGAACCAAAACGATTTTTGGTAGCTCGCAGCACCTTAAAGCCCCCATAGGCATCACCTTCCAGCTGTAGCACCACATCCACTATATGTTCCAGCACTTTCGGTCCGGCGATGCTGCCTTCCTTGGTTACATGGCCGACCACAAACATCGCCGTGTTACTAGCCTTGGCGGCCGCTACCAGCACAGCCGTGCTGTTCGTGATCTGGCTGACACTGCCAGGAGCAGACGCAACTGCCTGCACCGTCATAGTCTGGATAGAATCCACCACCACAAAATCATAATTTCCACCCGCCACCGTAGCGGCTACGTCTTCGGCGATGTTGCTGGTAGCTAATTGCAGCCGTTCAGCACCGGCCACGCCAAGCCGCTGAGCACGCATACCTACCTGATGTTCCGACTCTTCGCCACTCACGTACAGTACGGTATGCTCCTGCGCCACCATACTGGCAAGCTGTAATAACAACGTACTCTTGCCTATGCCCGGCTGCCCGGCTATAAGGTTCACGCTACCCGCCACAATGCCGCCGCCCAGCACTGCATCCACCTCGGTAAGCCCGGTGCGCATGCGCCTTTCATCTTTACTAGCAGATTTTGCCACCGCCTGCACAGTGAGCACATTGCCTGCACCAGCTTTCTTGCCTAGTCCCGTGCCGGTTACAGCAGTAATCTGCACTTCTTCGGTTATAGTATTCCATTCGCCGCACTGCGAACAGCGGCCAGCCCAGGAGCTGTATTGCGCTCCACAGTTATTACACACGAACCGATTGGTTTGCCTGGCCATATTGCTAAAAACTCCTACTGATTGTTTGGCAGCGAACTGGCAGAGAGCTCTTTAGTAAGTTGCTGCTCTTCGAGTGCTACTGCGTTCCGCTTGTCTACAATGCCATTATACCGGTTTATCAGATCTTTTGTGTTTGCTAACAACGTATTGTACGCGTCTGCTGCATGGTTGTAGCTGGCAACACCGTTGTTGTAAGCAGCGACGTGCCCGCTAGTACGCTCGTTCTGCAGCTGCGAGCTTTGGCTATCGAGCGCAGCCTTTTGCTGGTCTAGCTGCGTTTCGTCGGCCGTTATTTGCTGGTTCAATGCTTTCAGCTGGGTATCATAGGCCGTTACCTGGTTGTGCCGGCTGGTAAATTCCCCTTGATAGCTCGCGGTATACGCAACAATTTTCGCGCGATCAGTAAAGTACTGCTTGTAATACTGCTCTAACGCCGGCGGCAACGTCGCAACCTCTGTGCCAAACACCGAATGCATCTCGTTCACTACATCGTTCGGTTCAGACTTTTTGTAAGCCGCAATCGTATCCTTGATGCGCTGATCCGTCAGACCATGCTGATAATAATCAACTAACATGGCGTCGACTTTGGTTCGTTCGCTGCTGGATAACCGGCGATACGCCGCATGAAGCGTTTCGTGGGCGGCAGTTACCTGCTCCACCCCATCCAGCCGCGCGTCTGTCACTGCATAGACATATATACCGTGGTCATTGCCCAGATAGCAACCAAGCACGACTGTTTTTTCACTGCCAGCCGGGCAATGGCTCGTAAATGCATTGCCGGCCGTGATATCCGGGTGGTTTACATAAAACAGGTCCCGGGCCTTCGCCGTCATAGTGTCATCGCCAGCCAGCTGCACGACAGAGGCCGGAGCGATATAACCGCGCAAATGCCACCAATCAAGCAATGCCTGCCGTTCAAGCAGAATCCCGCTGGCCAAACCCAGTAACACTACCAGTACCGCAACCTGTGCCCGTTTTGTCTTCATTGCCTGCTCCAAGTGTAGCACCTCCATGACGCTACACTCGAATCTTGTAGGCCCCTACCTACTCAGCTGCGGTTGTATAGATAAGTTTGTCGTCCTTCGTGGCAATGTGTACGATATCACCCTTCTGGTAGCGCTGATCCAACAGTTCTACTGCCATTTGGTCTTCGATGGTGTCTTGAATTAGGCGGCGAAGTGGCCGCACGCCGTTCTTGGCGTCGTAACCTTTTTCGAGCAAATATTCCTTCGCGCCCTTAGTCAAGCTAACACTCAATCCCTGTTTTTGCAGACGGGTTTTCAGTTCGTCGATTTGCAGGTCAATAATCCTGAAAATATCTTTCCGGTTCAGGCCGCGGAACACCACAATCTTGTCGATGCGGTTCAGCAGCTCCGGACGCATTTCCTTTTTCAACCGGTCGAGCACGTTATCTTTGTTAGCATCGTGCATGGCATCGAGATCATCAAAATCAGCCGGACGTTCAGCTCGGAAGCCAAAACTGGCCTCCTTCTGCAGGCGCTCGGCACCGATGTTACTCGTCATGATGATAATCGTGTTCGTAAAGTCGATCTTGCGTCCTTTAGCGTCAGTCAAATAGCCATCTTCCAGAATCTGGAGCAGCATATTGAAGACATCCGGGTGAGCCTTCTCTATTTCGTCGAACAGCACCAGGCTGTATGGCTGGCGGCGTATTTTATCAGTCAGCTGGCCGCCATCGTCGTAACCGACATAACCGGCCGGCGCACCGACTAGGCGGGATACATTGTGGTGTTCGCCAAATTCGGACATATCTATCTTTACCAGCGCACCTTCGCTGCCAAAGAATTCACGGGCCAGTACACGAGCCAGCTCAGTTTTACCAACGCCGGTCGGACCAAGGAAGATAAACGAACCGATCGGCCGGTTGGTAGCGCCAATGCCGCTGCGGTTGCGGCGGATAGCACGGCTCACGACCTCTACCGCTTCCTCCTGGCCGATGACGTGCTTGCCGATGTTCTTTTCCAGGTTCAGCAGGTATTTCGCTTCGCTCTTGATCACTTTCTTGACTGGCACGCCCGTGATACGCGCCACTACTTCTGCCACATCGTCGCTGGTGACGTGCAGACGGCGGCCTTCCTTAGTGTCTTTGAGTAGCTGCTCCAGCTCTTTGTTGATTTGCGAAGCGCGGGTTTTACTGCGTGCCGCCCGCTCGTAATCTTCGTTGTCAACAGCCTCGTCTATCCGTGCGTTTACCAGCTTCAGTTCCTTTTGCAGCTTGCGAACCTCAGGGCTGGTTTTGCCCTTTAGCACCCGCAAATGCGCGGATGTTTCATCCAGCAGATCGATTGCCTTATCCGGCATGAACCGGTCATTTATATAGCGTTTCGCCAAATTGACGGTATCTTCCAGCACTTCGTCGCTGATGGTTACCCCGTGGAATGCTTCGTAGTGTTTGCGTAAGCCCTTCAAAATCGCCAAGGTCTCAGCTGGATTGGTCTCTGGTACCTGAATTGGCTGGAAACGACGCTCCAGCGCTGCATCTTTTTCGATATGCTTGGTGTATTCAGCAGTAGTGGTCGCGCCGATTACCTGGATCTTTCCACGGGCCAGCGCTGGCTTCAAAATATTGCCGGCGTCCATAGCACCCTCGGCTGCGCCTGCGCCGACTATCAAATGCAACTCATCTATAAATACGATAGTCTTTTTATCGTCTTCCAGTTCCTGCATCACCTTTTTAAGCCGCTCTTCAAATTCCCCGCGGTATTTAGTACCGGCGATCATACCAGCCAGGTCGAGCATCACGATACGCTTGTCAAGCAGGCTGTCAGGCACGTCTTCGGAAACAATTCGCTGGGCAAGACCTTCCACAATAGCAGTCTTCCCCACGCCCGGTTCACCGATGAGTACCGGGTTGTTCTTGGTACGGCGGTTCAGGATGGTAATCATACGCTTGATTTGGTTCTCGCGGCCCACCACCGGGTCGAGCTTGCCTGCCCGCGCATCCCGCGTCAAATCAGTGCCAAAGCTGTCAAGCGTAGTCTTCTTGGCCCCTTTGCGGCCGGTGCGCCGGTTTCCGCCCTCGGAACCGCCTTCGTTCTCTTCGTACTGCTGGCGATTCAGGAAGTTCTCGAGTTCATTCGTCAGCCGGTCGATGTCAATATTCATGTCACGGAGCAGCACCGTTGCCCGTGCATTTTTCTGGCTCAGAATACTGTACAGAATGTGCTCGGTACCGCAGAAGTCCTGGCTATAATCCTGGGCGACATCATACGCCATCTTCAGTGTCAGTTTGGCCGTTTCAGAATAACCCTTGGCGCCCATATTTAGAACGAGCGTCTTCGGTGTCAGGTTCAGTGCGATTCGCGCCTTATCCAGGGTAACGCCAGCGCCTTCGAGCAATTTGGCGCCCATACTGGAATCTTGTGCCAGCAGGCCTAGTAATAAGTGTTCAGTGCCTACATAGGCATTGCCAAGTCCACGGGCAATAGTACCGGCATGCGCCAGGCTCTGGCGTGCGTTGTCGGTCAAGAAATTGGAGAATTCTTGGTAGTCGGGAGTGTTCGGTTGCATAATTTGTCCCCTCTCGTCGCGAACGTTTTAGATAGTTTCGCTCCTTCCATAATACCGCTTTTAGCACTCGGCAGTCAAGAGTGCTAATTTTACACATCCTGGCCGCGTTCGTCGCTTACTGAACGCCTTTTTATGGGTAGCACGACGCATTGCAATGGCATGCATAAAAACAGAGCCGGCGGTAATTTACCGGCTCTGTTTTACTACGGCTATACCAGACTATTCACCGTGTTCTTCGATAGCTTCGAGCAAAGAACTTTCCAGAGCTTCCTTTTTCTTGAGCTTCGGTTGCTTAGGCAGTTCCACGGTTTCTACCGTGCCTTCTACTTCGGCCTGTTTCTCGGCTTCGATGTCGAGTTCATATTCAACCAGCTTGCTAGCTAGGCGCACATTCTGACCGCCGCGGCCGATAGCGATACTCAGCTGGTCTTCGGGAACGATAACCTTGGCGCGCTTGTTAGCTTCGTCGAGTTGTACTCGCGTGACCTTGGTAGGACTGAGCGCCTCAGCGATGTAATCGCTGATGTTCTCTTTCCAGACGATAATGTCGATCTTTTCCTGCTCGCCAATCTCGTTCATAACGGCATTCACGCGGGTACCGTGGCCGCCCACGAATGTACCGACTGGATCTACACCTGACACCGTGCTGGCGACAGCGACCTTGCTGCGCACACCGGCTTCACGGGCGATGTTCTTGATCTCGACCGCACCACTTTCCATTTCGGGTACTTCCGCGCGGAACAGGAATTCCAGGAATTCACGGTTGCCGCGGCTAACGACCAGCTGCGGACCGCGAGGACCGCGCTCAACGTCCTTCAGGAAGACTTTCAGACGCTGGCCGGGGTAGTAACGCTCACCCTGAATCTGCTCGCTCTTCGGCATAATGCCTTGAGCCTTACCCAGTTCCAAGCGCACAATCATGCCTTCGACACGGGCAACCATAGCAGTGATGACGGTGCCGATTTTGTCCTCGTATTCAGCCAGCACAATTTCGCGCTCCGCTTCGCGCAATCGCTGCAAAATAACCTGCTTGGCAGTCTGTGCAGCCACGCGGCCAAAACTGCGGACTTCTTCGTGGACTTCCACAAAATCACCCAGTTTGGCATCCTTTTTAAGCTGTTGGGCCTGTTCGACGTTCAGTTCGTACGCGGGTTCTTCGACTTCTTCGACAACCTCTTTGTTAACGTAGGCGTCAACGTCACCGGTAGACAGATTCATTTCTACCCGGACTTCTTGCTCGCGTTCGCCGTAATCGCGGCGGTAAGCAGCTGCCAGCGCCTGCTCTACTACTTCTTTTACCGTAGCTTCGGGCAAGTTCTTTTCTTCGGCGATAGCCTGGATGGCTACTGCCAGTTGTTTAAAATCCATATCCATGGTTTTTCCTTTCTCTTATTTCTCCAAATTGTAAGGGGCATTTACTGACTCTTTCACGAAAAAAGTCGACCTGCCGGCCGACCTAACAGATATAAGTATAGCAAAGCCTCCAGCGTTGTCAAATAACCAGAACATGCCCGTTGGCTTTCCAGGATAAGCCTACAGGATAGCCATACCGTAAGCCTACAGTTTTTTAGAAGCAAGTCATCTCCCCATGCTATGCTAGATATATATGGGAAAATCAGTAGCTCGACTATACACACAGTTTCAACCAAAGCAGTACGATGTCACGTTTGATATCGACGAAGATGCGATGTATTTCAAAGGTATTGCCGTCATCACCGGCAAAAAAGTCGGCCGGCCAAGCCAGCGGATCACCCTGCACCAACACGAGCTGAAAATTACCAGCGCCAAAATAACTAAGCACGACAAAAAGGGCGATCAAGAATTATCTGTTACGCGTATCAACCACCACGCTAGTTTCAACGAAGTACGCTTGCACACCGAACAGATGGTATATCCCGGAGAATACACGCTGGAACTGCGCTTCGAAGCACCGCTGACCGTTGGCATGACCGGCATTTACCCGTGCCTTTTCAAAGACGATGGCACCGAAAAAAAGCTCATCGCCACCCAGTTCGAAAGCCACCACGCCCGCGAAGCCTTTCCCTGCATAGACGAGCCTGAGGCGAAAGCTGTCTTTAACCTGACGCTGGTAACACGCCCCGGCATCACCGCCCTAGCTAACACACCGGTACAAAAACAGAGCACAGTTGATGGAAAAATGGTTACCACGTTTGAGCCCACACCCAAAATGAGCAGCTATCTGCTGGCGTTCGTAACTGGTGACCTGCACCGCAAATCGGCCAAAACTGCGCGCGGCACTGATGTAAACATATGGGCGACCGTTGCCCAGCCGGCTGAATCGCTCGATTATCCACTAGACGTCGCAAAACGCGTCATAGAATTTTTCGAAGATTATTTCGGTGTAAACTACCCCCTTGCCAAGTGCGACCACATTGCGCTGCCCGATTTTTCAAGCGGTGCCATGGAAAACTGGGGGCTTATAACCTACCGGGAGCGCCTGCTGCTGGCCTATCCCGGCGAAACCGCCCAGAGCACCTTTGAAACCATCGTTATGGTAATTGCGCACGAAGTCAGCCACCAATGGTTCGGCAACCTGGTAACTATGCGCTGGTGGGACGACCTCTGGCTCAATGAAAGCTTTGCCGAAATGATGGGGTACCAGGCAATGAACAGCTTGTTCCCTGAATGGCACTCACTAGACAGCTTTATAGCTGCCGAGGGCCTGTCGGCACTCCGCCGCGATGCCGTAGCCGGCGTACAAGCGGTAAAGACCGCCGTACATCACCCCGACGAAATCAGCTCGCTCTTCGACCCGTCGATTGTCTACGCCAAGGGTGCCCGGCTGATGTACATGCTCAAAAACTATATCGGCGATGATATGTTTAGAGCCGGCCTCAAAAACTATTTCGAAATACACGCCTACGGCAACACCGAAGGCAGCGATCTGTGGGCTGCACTCAGCGAAGCAAGCGGCATGGACATTGCGGCTTTCATGAATCCATGGCTTACCCGCAGTGGGTTCCCGCTGGTCACCATTACCCAGGAAGGACATGAAGTTACACTAAAACAAGAACAATTTCTGGACGACCCCAAAAAGGCCGACCCGGAACGTATCTGGCCCGTACCGCTCTTTACGAATGTACCCGACCAGCCCAAGATGTTCCAGGAAAAGACTCGCCAGCTTCAGGTTGCCGATGACACCACAATGCTTCTCGGTACCGAAGGCCGCGGCTACTACATGGTCCGCTACGGCACCAACTCGCACAAGCAGGCGGTACTGGACATGGTACGCCAAAAACAGCTGAGCGAAGCCGACCGTTTGCTGCTCCTGAACGGCGGTAGTATGCAGGCCAAGGCTGGCTACGAACCCTACGCCAACATCCTCACCATGCTCGACGCCTACGCCCAGGAAGTTAGTGAGCCAGTGTGGGATATCATGGCGATGATACTCGGTGAAAGCCGCCGGTTTATCGACCTGGACCGGTCGCTCGAAGATGCAATCAAACCATTCGCCTCAAAACTGGTCGCTGCTCAGGTGGCGCGCTTAGGCTGGGACGAGATCGAAAACGAGCCATCGGCCGACCAGAAACTGCGGGCGTTAGTATTAGGCCTGAGTGCATACGCTGAAGACCCAGCAACGGTCACCAAAGCGCAGGAGCTTTTTAACGCATACAAAAACACCGGCGTAAGCCTATCCGCCGAACTACGCGGCCTGGTTTTTGTGGTGCCAATTAAAAATGGCGATGCCGAAGCATTCGATTTCCTGCTGAACCTACACGACACTACCCAAAATGGCGACCTGAAGGGCGATGCCTGCGATGCGCTCACTGCCACTCGCGATCCAAAACGCGCCGCGCAGCTTCTGGAGCGTCTAAAAGACGCCCGGCTCGTAAAACCGCAGGATGTTGACCGCTGGCTGGTGTTCTTGCTCCGCAACCGCTATACCCGTGACACCGCATGGGATTGGATGGTCGCCAACTGGCAGTGGCTGCAGGACACATTCAGCCACGACAAATCATACGACTACCTGCCACGCTACGCCGCTAGTTGCGTAAACACCCGCGCGTATCAGCGGAAATTCCTGGATCTGTTCGAAAGCAAACAAGACCAGCTGGCACTCAAACGAAATATCCAGCTCGGCATGGAAGAGATCGAAACCCGCGTCAGCTGGCTGGAGCGTGATCTTGCTTCTGTGCAGGGATTCTTTAAGTAATATCCGGCAGAAAGTTTGTGACACGGTAGTCATCGCCCGTGAGTTCAATTGCGGCTAGCGTATACTCGCCGTTGTAGCGGTTTGCCGCTACCCAAAGTTCGGCAGCAAATTGCATCTGGTTCAGTTTTCGCGGAGTAATGTAGTCGAGCCCGCCACCTTGTGCAGCGGTTTCACGGTATTTTACTTCCACAAATAGCACCGGCCCATGCCCCCGCTGCACGATAATATCTATCTCCGCCCGCGGCCGACGCCAGTTCAGCTCCAGTATTGTATATCCCTGTTTTTTCAGATATTCGGCTGCAAATTTCTCGGCATCGTGCCCATGGCTGTAGTTCGTCATGTTAGCAACGCCTGTATAGGTTTGTAGCTCCGGCGATGGATGTCGCTCACCCCGAGTTGCTTTAGTGCCGTTCTATGCAATGCCGTGCCGTATCCAACATGTTTTTCGAACCCATAGCCGGCATATTGCCCGCCGAGTTCAGCCATGTACTGATCCCGCGCGACCTTAGCCACGATACTGGCCGCGCTAACACTTGGCACGCTATCATCCGCCTTTATGATTGCTTTTGCTTTTGGGTTGTCCGGGAAATAGTTGATGTTGCCATCTATAATCACTTCGTCGTAGTTGACCATGATCTCGGCCAAAGCGCGTTCCATAGCCATTTTTACTGCCCAGGTTACCCCATTTGCATCAAGTTCGGCTGGCCATACCCAGCCCAAACCAATCGCCAGTGCATGTTGTTGTACCCATGCAGCCGCGACCGTACGCTGAGCCTTTGACAGTTTTTTGCTGTCTCGCAACACAATTTTCGCCGCCCCTGTTGCAACACCGTTGGGAGGTCTGACCTCCCAAGTCGTTTTAGAGTGAAAATTAACCGGTAGCATCACAGCGCCAGCAACTAGGGGGCCAGCCCAGCAGCCCCGTCCTACTTCGTCGATTCCTACCTGTTTCAGCATTAGTTACAGTGTGCTAGATTCCAGTCCCAATCGCAACATGTGTTGCTATTTTATTGTGTTTATGGCATAATCGGCTTTGGACAGAAAGTGTAGCTTAACAACTAGGGCCTATCTTGAGAGGAACGACATGCACACCGTTGTTGCTTGGATTTTTGGTATCACCGCACTCCTTGGCTTTACGGCCGGCGCTGGCGGCCTGAAGGCCATGCAGCCGGGACACTTGTTGTACTGGTTGGTAATGGCGGCCCTGGTCGTCTGCCCTCCTCTGGAGACGATCGGTGCACCCGCTGGTGGCACCGTGACCTTCCTAGCCGTGTTGATCGGGGCCATCCTCACCGGTACCCACCTCGCTCTGCGAGGAGTGCCCTTTATCGGGATTGTATTCCCCGTCCTCGGTATCGGCTGCGGCGTGTGGCTACTGGCTGTGATCATCACCTCTAACCAATCGCAGCGTGCTGCGAATCTGGGCAACATCGGATGGTGGATCGCCCTCCAGATTGTGGCGGGCGGCTTTCTCTTGGAGTACACCATGACGAAAACATAGCCGAAGCCGACTCACGACCATGGCGGCCACTGACCGCCAGCACGACCAGCACGGCACGCCGGGCGAGATCCTCGCCCGCGTGCCGTGCCCACGGCCCATTCCATCCTTCCCACCCGCAGCCGGTTTGTTGAACTCCTTTCTGTCCAACAACCCCATGAATTTTTATCATTAGCAAAAGCCCCGGTACTATGCCGGGGCTTTTTGGAATACTTGGAGGTTTTTAGGCTTTGTTTTCTTCGTGCTTAGCCTGTACAGCAGCAGCTTTAGCTTCCAGCTCGGCTTCTTCGGCGGCTTTTGCGCTAGCTTCGGCCTCGGCAGCCTTGGCGGTCTCTTCGGCCAGTTTGGCAGCTTCGGCTTCGGCGTGCTTGTCTACAACACCGTTAACAGCCTGGCGGTCGAAATCCAGACCTTGCAGACGAGCGCTCTTACCGGTCAGCTTGCGCATGTAGCTGAGGTAGTTGCGGCGAACTTTGCTTCGCTTGGTAACTTCGACCTTTAGTACTAATGGGCTGTGTAGTAAAAAGCTTTTTTCTACACCGACACCGCTGGCGATGCGACGAACCGTAATGCGGCTGGTGTGGCTGTCTTTGCGGTCGCAGCGTATAACGAGACCCTGGAAGATCTGTACGCGCTCCTTGCTGCCTTCTTTAATTTTTTGGTGCACTTTAACCGTGTCGCCAGAGCGCACGTCGACAACAGCACCTTTTTTGAATGTCTGGTTGAGTTCCTTGATGTATTCCATAGTCAAGTGGTAATTGTACGCTATTTCACCCCTGATTGCAACAGTCGTTGCAGAGGGCTGTAATTCTTACCAACTCCCGGCAGCCCACCGGATTTACCACCGACAATACACCCGCGTTCACAGACTCTCGGTCGCTCACCGGAAAAGTAGTGCCCCGCAGGCCCGTCAGGGCCAAGGGGCGCAGAAAAACCCTTTAGGGTTTGTCTCTAGACCATGAGTGTAGCCTCCGAGTTTGCAGAGCGATGGTCGGTGAACTAGCCAACAACGCGGTAGACTTCTTCGAGCGTTGTTTGACCGGCGCAGACCAGCAGAATTCCATCTTGCAGCATAGTACGCATACCGCTCATAATTGCCGCTGTTTCGATAGATTGGCTGGAAAGTACGGTCGTGTGCTCTTCCAGCAACCGGCGGATTTCACCGGTCATGCGGAACTGCTCACGGATAGCTATCTGGCCTTTGAACCCATAAGGATTTTCAGCCGATGTACCTGGTTTGTACAGTTGCAGGTCCTGAACATCCGGCCGTTCAACGCCATCGGGCAGCGTCTGGATAACTTGTGTAATTTTGGCTATTTCCGCCTCGGTAGGCTGGTACGGCTGTTTCGTAGTGTCGTCGAGTTTGCGAATGAGCCGCTGGGCCATGACTAAGCGGATAGCCGATACGAACAAGGGGTTTTGACCGATTATGTCCATCAGCCGCGTCAACGCCTCGGCCGCGGAACCGGCGTGATAGGTGCTGAGCACCAGGTGACCGGTAAGCGAAGCTTGCAGTGCAGTCTTGGCGGTGTCGTTATCGCGGATCTCACCAACCATGACGATGTCAGGATCGAGACGAAGTGTTGCCCGCAACTTGTCCGCGAATTTCCCCTCGTTAGAGCTTTCCAGGTTACTGACCGGTATCTGGGTAATGCCCGTAAACTGATACTCCACCGGATCTTCGATGGTGATGATCTTGCGTTCTTCGGTGTTTAACGAGTTCAAGATGGAATACAACGTGGTGGTCTTGCCCGAACCCGTCGGTCCGACAACCATTACCAGGCCGCTTGGTTTAGCGATAATGTCATCCAGCACGGAGCGCTGTTCCGGCGTCAGGCCTAAACGGTCCAGGTTATATTTGCTTTCGTCCATGTTAAACAAGCGCATAACCACGTCCATGCCGTTTACCGTTGGCACCGTTTCCAGCCGCACGTTCACGTCTACCGGCGTACCATCCGCCATCGTAGCCTTCTGACTGATGTGACCCTGCTGAGCTTCAGCGGTCGATGTAGATACGTTGCCCGCGCTGGCAATTGCGCTCACAAGTACCCGGTATTTATCTGGTTCCAGCCGGGCAATGGGGTGCAGCACCCCATCTATACGAAACCGAATCCGCACATCATGCGCCTGTGTTTCGATGTGAATATCGCTGGCGTTCAAGCGGTGTGCCTGACTAACCAGGTAGGCCAGCATGTCATCAGCACGAACCTGTTTCAGCGTGGCAGAAACTTGAGCCACCAGATCTGCCGTGCCAGCAGTATTGACGCTAATATCCTGGTATACCACTTGCTTTGGCGGGTCGTACAGGCGCATATACTCCCGGTAGCCAGCGTCCGAAATAAGCCTAAAGGCAACACGCTGGTCGGTAAAGCGCTGGGTTAACGAGTTGATTGTCTGCTGGGACGTAGTAGTGGTAATGCCGAACAGAATATTACTGGTGTCCGCCTGCATAGGAACAACACGCAATTTATACAGTTCGTCATTTTCCATGACATCTTTATAAATCTGCTTCGTTGGAATTGCAGATGTATCCAGATATTCCACACCTAGTATCTGCGCACGACGCTGTGTAGCAAGCTCTTCGTCGCGGCGAGCATCTTGTGACATAGCTTCAGTATACAGCTTCGTGCCGAGCCCGCCAATAAGCACAAGTATTACCCTTGCGGCGGTTGGCACTGGTACACTTACAGCATGAACCGCGACATCGTCGTTATCGCTCACGATATCCGCAGCACGCACAATGTTGGATCGCTGCTGCGCACCGGCGAGGGCTTAGGTGTAACACAGGTGTATTTCACTGGTTACACACCGTATCCATCACTCCCCGCAGACGACCCGCGGCTGCCGCATATCTCGGCAAAGTTAACCCGGCAGATTCAAAAAACCGCCCTGGGGGCCGAACTGCTCCTGCCATGGACACACCTGGATGATGTAACAGTCTGCCTGGCACAACTCCATGCAGCTGGATATCAGGTGATCGCGTTAGAGCAGTCGGCACACAGCGTGGCACTACCGGACTTTCGGCCGCCAGAGAAAGTCGCGTTACTGCTCGGCCGGGAGGTTGAAGGCATTGCGCCGGAAATACTGGCGCAATGCGACCAGATTGTTGAAATTCCTATGTTTGGCCGCAAAGAATCGTTCAATGTCGTGCAGGCCGCCGCCATAGCACTGTATCAGCTGCGGTTTGCGTGATATCGTTTGTGCTTATGGTATAATATTACCTATATAAAGCTCCCGAAATAAACCAACAGTCATGACGCTCACCAAGCCAAAACCAGTCCGCCGCCCGGCCAACCACCATAAACGCACCGGCCAGCACCACAACCAGGGCCGCCACTACGCAAAAGCATACTGGCCATATTTGCCAGTTTTCGCAGTTTTAGGGCTGGGAATCGTACTGAACAGTTGGGTTGGGCACCTGCACCACAGCGTGCTGGGGTACTCTACGGATATCAGTCCGCAGGTGCTACTAGCCGAAACGAACGGTGAACGCGTTTCAGACCACAAATCCGCCTTGCAGTTGAATGCACAGCTGACTGCCGCTGCCCAGGCAAAGGCCAATGATATGGCAGCGCATAACTACTGGAGCCATGTCACGCCAGATGGCAAGCAGCCATGGAGTTTTATAGACGCCGCCGGGTACAAATACGAAGCCGCCGGTGAAAACCTTGCCTACGGCTTTGGCACCAGCGACCAGGTGATGACGGCCTGGATGCATAGCTCTGATCACCGGGCCAACATCTTGAATAGCGTGTACGAGGATGTAGGGTTCGCCACTGCCAATGTCGCAAACTACCAGGGAACCGGCCCAGAGACTATCGTCGTTGCCGAATACGGCGAACCGCTTGGCGTCATAAACCCTTCCACCGGCAACACTACTTCTACGCCAGTCGTCCTCGGTACGCAGGTCCAGAATGTGTCACGTTTGTCATTGCTTTCGACTGCCAACTGGCTGCCCCTGGCGGCAGCAGCGCTGTGCGGCGCGGCCCTCATGCTATTCTTCGTTCGCCACGCACTGGCTTGGCACAAAGTATTGGTACGCGGCGAGCAGTTCGTTGTCGCCCACCCATTCCTGGATGCGTTCCTGATGTCCGCCACGGTGTTCGCACTGCTGGTTTCACACGTCGCCGGTACCATTTTATAGAGAAGGGGTTAATTTAAATAAGTACTGCCGTGCTATTGCAAAACAACGTTGCCGGCACCAACCAGGGTCTGGATGCGCTCAAGTGAAGCCGGGTCGCTTGCCATGCGGGTAGGGAGCTTTACTGCCTGTTTGGCAGTGTCGGGACCAAGCACCAGCACGACCTCGCTTTCGCCCTGCTGCTCGTCTATGGCCATTTTGAGCGACTGAAGCATAGCATTGTCATCGCTTTTAGCCAGGCGGATGTACACGCGAACCGGTTTGGGGGCAGATTCGACACGTTCGGCCTTCGCCGCACTAACAGCGGCTGCTAGTGCGCTTCCTTTTCGCTTGCCAACTTTGAGTTCGCGCTGTTTGCGGCCTGTTTCTTGGTAGGCCGTAGCTTGTTCGTGCGTAACTTCACGGCCATCATCCACTAGAATCTTGCATTCGTCCGTCATGTTGCCGTCACGGTCTTTGGCGTTGATTTTGCCGCGAACGATCACAATCCGATCCCGTTCCCACAACCCAATCGTCTGCTGGTATGTACTCGGAAACAGAATCAGTTCGGTCTCGCCAAATTCATCTTCTATCTTCACAAAGGCCATTTTCTGGCCCTTTTTGGTCAGGATTTCACGCATATCCGTTACCAGCCCACCGATGACGACCGGCTTTCCGTCATGCTCGGGCTTCAGCATATTCAGAGGAGTGGTCTGCTCTGCCAGTATCACGCTAAACGCCTCGAGCGGTTGCTGGCTCAGGTACAGCCCCATGAGTTCCCGCTCCCAGGTCAGCAGTTCGCGCGGGTTAATTTTGGTCGGCGGCATATCCAGTTTGAGTGTCGGCTTGGCAGTTACAACATCATCAATCACATTACCGAACAGATCCGTTTGGCCGCTGGCCCGCTCTTTGGACAAACGCTGCCCGTAGGCAACGATCATATCCATGTTGTGCAGCAGGGTTGAGCGGTCGCCAAAGCGGTCAAAAGCACCGGCCTTCACCAGGCTGTCTATAGCCTTACGGTTTGCCTGGCGAGTATTCACATGGGTTATAAAATCTTCCAGCGAGCCAAACAGGCCCTCATCGGTCCGGGCACGAATGATTTCATCGACCGCACCGCTTCCGACGTTCTTGATAGCATCCATACCAAAGCGAATTGCAGCCCGGCGATTGTCCGGGTTGTCTTTGTCGGGTACCACAGCGAATTCGTGGAACGATTCATTGACGTCCGGCGGCAGCACGCTAATGCCCATTTTCTTACATTCCGACATCTCAATGCTCAGGCGGTCAGTGTCGTCAAAGTCGCTGGTCATCAGCGCAGCCATGAAGGCCGATGGATAGTGAGCTTTCAGATAGGCTGTCCAGTAGCTGGTCATGCCATAGCAGGCTGAATGTGACTTGTTGAAACAGTAGTCGGCAAACCCAAGCAGGTCCTTCCAGAATTTTTCAATCACTGGTTTTGGTACGCCGTTTGCTACTGCACCGTCTATAAATTTCACCTGCATTTTCTGCATCACGTCGAGTTTCTTTTTACCGATGGCTTTACGGAGCGTGTCAGCTTCACCGCCGGTAAATCCACACACATCGCGGCTAATCTGCATCACCTGTTCCTGGTACACCAGCACGCCGTAGGTGCTTTCCAGTGCCGATTTCATGAGCGGATGGGCGTAGCTCACAGCCTCCAGGCCGTTTTTACGGTGGATAAAACTATCGGTCAGCCCGGCGCTCAGCGGTCCTGGGCGGTAGAGCGCGCCCATGGCAATCACGTCATTAAATTCGGTTGGTTTCAGTTCGCGCAGGTAGCGTTTCATGCCGCTGGATTCAAACTGGAACACACCGGTCGTATCGCCGCGCCCCAGTAAAGCAAACGTTTCCGGATCATCCAGCGGGATCGAGCCAAGGTCTATATCCGTACCGTCAACACGTTTAATGATACGCAGCGTGTTTTTGATGATGGTCAAGTTGCTGAGGCCCAAAAAGTCCATCTTCAGCAGCCCCAGTTCTTCGACCTGGCCCATCGGGAACTGCACCGCCACCACACCCTTCTGTGCCATTTCGAGCGGCAGGTAGTTTACCAGTTCGGACGGTGCGATCACCACGCCGCAAGCATGCACACCGTGGCTGCGTACGGTACCTTCCAGCGCAATTGCCATGTCTATCACCTGTTTGGAAACTTCATTAGTTTCGTATTCACGCTTCAGTTCGGGGTCGTCCACAATGCTCTTTTTCAGTGGAATGTGCCGCCCCTGCACCGGCTGCGGGATCATCTTGGCCAAACGATCAGCCTCGGAATACGGCACCTGCATCACCCGTGACACGTCACGCACGGCAGCCCTGGCAGCCATCCGGCCAAAGGTCACGATATTAGAAACACGGTCATGACCATATTTGTCGGCACAATATTGAATCACCTCGTCGCGTCGGGTATCCTGGATATCCACGTCGATATCCGGCATACTGATTCGGTCCGGGTTCAGGAAACGTTCAAACAGCAGTCCGTATTTAAGCGGGTCCAGGTCGGTAATATACAAGGCGTAAGCGATGATAGAACCGGCGGCGCTGCCCCGGCCAGGCCCAAAGATAATCCCCTGGTTCTTGCCCCAGTTGATAAAATCCTGCACGATGAGCATATAGCCGTTAAAGCCCATGCCATCGACCACCCCTAGTTCGTATTCGGCTCGCTCCAGCACATCTTGCGGCAGGCCTTCTTTCACCTGTTCGATCGTCAGATCGGTCGCCGCGCCGCGGTCGATATCCGCATAGCGTTCAGCCAGACCGCGGTACACCAGCTTATCCAGGTACGTCTTTTCGTTTTCGCCGTCCGGCACGGGGAACTTCGGGATTAATATCTTGCCCAGCTCAATTGTTACGTTACACCGGTCTGCAATCGCTTTGGTGTTGGTAATAACCTCTGGATGATCTTTTCCCCACCGTTTAATGAGTTCCCCGGGCGCTTCCACATGCAACGGGTAGTTTTTGAGGCTCATACGCTTTTCGTCGGCCAGGAACGCGCCTGTGCCCACACACAGGAGAATTTCGTGGGCATCTTGGTCGGCGTGCTTCAGGTAGTGGGCATCACATGTCACGACCACCGGAATATCCAATTCTTTTCCTAGTCTAAGGACTTGCTCGTTGATGTGCTGCTGCTCGGCACTATGCAGTGGGTTTTCAGGATGGCCGTGGTCTTGGATTTCCAGATAGTACCTATCGCCAAACACACTCTTGTACCAGCTAGCGATTTCTTTGGCCTTGGCAAAGTCTTCTTCCTTGAGCGCGCTGCCTACCTCTCCACCCATACAAGCACTGAGCGCAATGATGCCCTCGTTGTACTGTTCGAGCAGTTCGTGGTCGATACGCGGGAAGTAATACACCCCGTGCAGGTTGGCAGTGGTACTCAACTGCATCAGGTTCTGATAGCCCTGGTTATTCATGGCCAGCAATATTAAGTGATACCGGTTTTTGTCTTTTTGGGGGTCTTTATCGGTGTGGCGCCGCGCCGCCACGTATGTCTCTATACCAATCAGCGGTTTTATCTCTTTGGCGGTGGCTTCTTTGTAAAATTCAATCGCCCCGGAAAGCGTACCGTGGTCGGTCATGGCAACTGCTTCCATACCCGATTCTTTGGCAAAGTTAACTAGCTCGGGGATCTTTGTAAGTCCGTCGAGCAAGCTGTACTGCGTATGGTTGTGCAAATGCACATAATCGGATGGCTTCAAATCAGCCATAAACTGTTACCTCTCATGTCTCATAAAATTATACTATTTTAGACCAGCATAAGCAGCATATTACGGGGCAGATTGTGTATTACACATCACGCGCCGTCCTCCCGATAGTCTATAATTGCAATACGATTACTGAGGACTTGCTGAAATGGCAGCGTATGTGACTTTTATTATTGGTAATGGCCTTGATTTATCCTTAGGACTTAAAACCTCTTACAAGGATTTTTACGAGTACGCTCAGGCGCAGCAGTGGCATCCCCAAAACAGGATTTACACCCAAATAAAGGAAAACCCGGAGACGTGGTCCGACTTTGAGCTGGCATTAGGCACGTACACCCACTACATCCAAAAGCTGCCGGAAAAGGACCAAGCAAAAGAGGCGAATGACCTCCACGAGGAGCTGGAAGAAATCCGGCAGGATTTGGCGGCATACCTGCGTTTGCAGGAAGGCTCCGTGGAAAACTTACCTGATAAGTTCAGTTTCAGCCTTGCCGGCGATGGTTTTTTTGATGAGTTGCGAGTAGGCCAGCGCGAAAGAATACAGAGTTTACTGTCGGCCAGGCCGGTACACATTGATTTTATAACACTAAACTACACAAAAACGCTCGAAAAAATCATTTCAGACCGAACACTCACAAACAACAGTTGGGGTTTCAGGTTTAGGGCGCCGCTCCACATCCACGGCAACCTTTCACAGGACCTAACGCTCGGGCTGAGCGAGGAATCGCAGCTTTTTTCGGGCATGTCTACTCAGGAAAAAGACGACCTCATCAAACCAACCTTGATAGCCTCCATGTACGATGGAAGGCTTGCCGTACTACAGCAGGCTATCAACCGCAGTTCGTTGCTGGTATTTTTTGGAACGTCCATCGGCGAAACAGATAAATATTTGTGGACTTACGCTATTGACTGGCTGTTGGGCCACCCGGCCCGCCACATCATAATTCACAAGTACGATAGGAACTATACGGAAAGCACTGAACTCTCATCAAGAAAACAGAAGCAGTTTAGAAACAAAGTACAGAACAAACTCTTGGACCACGTACAGCTGGACGAAAGCCTAAAGGAATCACTAAAAGAGCGGATTCTGGTGATTCACAATACCAAAAGGTTGTTCGTACCTAAGGATTAGGCGCGAGAAGACAGGCATCTACCAAACTAGGGCTAGCCAGGAAAGTACCTGGCTCTGGCATTGGTACTCTTATTTACTTATGCAGGAAATCGCGGAGGTGCTCGATAGCTTTTGTAGCGTCATTGATAGCCCGCTTCAGATCTTTGTCTTCCGCTTCGCCGTCATGCAATGCGCTCAGCACTTCGCGCGCTTTTTGCTTCGCATCGCGCCCCTCTTCCAGCACGCTGTGGACTTCTTTGCTGTTACGGAATGATGTTATCCGGTCGCTGACTTCATCAATCATGTCTGAAAGCTCGGTGTGCAGCTTTTTCAGCTCCTTTTCGGCAGCAGCGTAGGTTTCGTTGGCCTTGGTTTTAATAGCGTCGCGAGTCTCTTTGCCGCTCTTGGGAGCCGTGAGGATTCCAGCCAGATAGCCTACCACCGCAGTCAGGGCAGCGCCAATTGCGAACTTCTTTACCAGCTCTTGTTTTTCTTCACGATGAGTCCTAAACATACCTAGTCCTTCTTCCCTTTCGCGTTAATAGTAGCCATAAATTTGAGTAACATGCGCAGCATGCCCGCAGCGCCAGCATTACGGCGCAGCGTTTCACCCAATTCCTCCGCGCTATCTACCAGCTGCTCGCCTTTGGTGGCTATCTGACGCAGGCTCTTCAGCAGCCGCAGCACCAAAGAGACGGCAATAATAGAGAGGATAAGAAATATACCGAGCAGGGAGCCGAGGACAATGACGAGGACATCAAATGCTGTATTCATATGATAAATATAGCACAATCGCATCAGAGCGCAGCAGTCAACTTTCTAACACTGCCTAGTTTAATCTTTTAATTTTGTAGCAATATAGGCGCGCAGCTCAGGCCCAAGCTCGTCATGTGCCAACCCAAAATCGATAACCGTTTTCATGTATTCCAGCTTGTCACCGGTGTCGTAGCGCTTGCTGTTCTGCATAAGGCACCCGTAAAAATTGTGGCCGTCGGCCAACATCGGCTGCACCAGGCTGTCTGTTACGTAAAACTCCGTGTCTTCCGGCAGGCTATCCAAACCCCGTTCCAGATATTCAAAAACGCTAGGGGTAAACAGATAGCCGCCCACGCTGGCAAAATCTGACGGCGCTTTGTCCTTGCCTGGTTTTTCGACAATGGCGTTCATTTTCAGCACATCATCACGCATCCGTTCGCCGCCTAGTATTCCATAGCGTTCAAAATCAATATCGTTTGTCACCTGTACGCATGGCAGGATACCGCCCTGGAACTCATCATACAGTGTTATCATCTGCTGAAATGCATTGGGCGTGGCTACAGTCAGATCGTCTGCGTAGGCATAGATAAATGGTTCATTGCCTATAAGGTGCGCTGCATTCAGAATGGGAGTCGCGTTTCCATACGGTCCTTTTTGACGGACATACACGAAGTTGGCCAGGCCCGCAATTGTTTCCAGTTCATCGATATAATGCTGCTTTTTCGGTCCGCCAGCCCGCAAGTTGTTCAGTAAGTCTTCGTTTGGCATGTCAAAATGATCTTCGATAGCCCGTTTATTGCTTGACCCCACGATGATGATGTCTTTAATGCCAGCCGCCACCAGGTCTTCGACGATGTACTGGATGATCGGCTTGTCTATAATCGGCAGCATTTCCTTCGGCATAGCCTTGGTCTGTGGCAAAAAACGCGTACCAAACCCTGCTGCTGCTATTACTGCCTTTGTTACTTTAGTCATGCTGCGGTCTCCTTCATATTCACAAATTCGGTAATTTCGCGTACTATCGCATCATAGCCGTCGGTATCCAGGTGCGTAGTGTCAATTCTAATTGTTTTCCCGATTGCCAGAGGCCGGTATCGTTCTTCGTCAATTGCATCATCAATTTTCAGGAGCCCATCGACATGACCTTCATGCCGATCACCATTCTCTAGGCGCGTAGTATTGCGCTTGGTTCTTGTATCGATATCGGTAAAACAATAGAATTCCAAAGCTGTACTGTTTGTTCTATCACAGACTTGCGAGAGCACATCGGCTGCAAAATCCGCCCAGAATGCGTTTTCAACGAGTATATCTTTCCCCTCGGCCAACATGGTTTCAGCATAAACATACAACATGTCAACCGAGGCTCGTCCAATTACGCGAGACCACTCTCTGTCGCCAGTTCCTAATGTATCGAACAAAAATTCCTTGAGATCGTCTTTCCCGAGCATCGGTAATTCAAGCTTTTTCTGCAAGTATTTTACTAAGGTTGTTTTGCCGCTTGCCGGTTTACCGTTTACGATAATGAGTTTCGGCATTACGACGCTCTTACATTCCCAGCTGTTTTTTAATGAGGTCCGTAGCGAGGGCCGGATTTGCCTTGCCCTGGGACAGCTTCATAACCTGGCCCACCAGGAAGCCTATGGCTTTCATTTCGCCGTTTTTTACGTCTTCGGCAGCCTTGGCGTTATCGGCAAGCACCTGCGCAACGATTTTGGCGATCTCGCCTTCATCGCTTACCTGCAGCAGGTTCTTTTCGGCAGCAACCACTTCGGGGTCTTTGCCTGTTTTTAGCACTTCGGCGAGCACTTCTTTGGCGGCCGTGGAGCTGAGTTTATTGCCTTCCACCATTTGTGAGAGTTTGATCAATTGTTCTTCGGGTGCCTTCACCTCTGTTTCGGTACCAGCTTCGCCGTCATCCGATTGAGGTTGCAATAGCCAAAATGCCACGCGTTTAGCGTGCGGCCCGCCTGCGGCTTCGTAGACGTGTTTGATGGTCATAGCTGTGTCTGGTACGGCTATGATGTCGCTGGTCGTTTTGGCGTCTATGCCAATTTCTGACAAGATACGGCGATAGTCGTCAGGCAGTGCCGGCATACTAGCCTTGATTTCGTCAATATAGCTTTGCTCCAGCACAATTGGCGGCAGGTCCGGGTCAGGCATGTAGCGGTAATCGTGCGCGTCTTCTTTGGTGCGCTGACTGAAAGTTTTGAGCCCTGTGTCGTCCCACCCGCGTGTTTCCTGCACGATTTCGCCGCCGTCTTCAAGTACCTGGATCTGGCGTTCTACTTCGTAGTCTACCGCCCGCTCTATACTGCGGAAGCTGTTCAGGTTCTTGGTCTCGGTGCGCGTGCCTAACTGGTCGGTTTTGCTTACCGAAACGTTCACATCGAAGCGCATGTTGCCGTAGTACAAATTTGCTTCGGACACATCGGCGTATTTCATCCGCAGCCAGAGTTCACGGGCATAGGCTTTTGCCTCTGCTGCGCTGTGCATATCCGGTTCGCTCACAATTTCCAGCAGCGGCGTTCCGGCGCGGTTTAGATCTACCAAACTATAGTCACCACCGGCCGGGTGGGTACTTTTGCCAGCATCGGATTCCATGTGCGCCCGAGTAATGCCGATGGTTTTCCGCTCGCCAGCCACCTCAATTGCAATAGAACCGCCAAGCACAATCGGCTCGTCGAACTGAGTTATCTGGTAGCCCATGGGCAGGTCAGGATAAAAATAATGCTTGCGGTCGAACTTGCTGAATTTCTGCGGTTCGCTGTTCAGTGCGAACGCAGCCCGGCAAGCCAAGCGGACCGCTTCTTTGTTGAGCACCGGCAATGCGCCCGGCAGGCCAAAATCTATGTGGTTTACCAGTGTGTTTGGAGCCGCTTCGCGGGCGTCGTTATCGGCCGCGCTGAACAACTTTGTCTTCGTTTTGAACTGGACATGGCACTCTATGCCAATCGTAACGGTGTATTGCCTCCGTGTATCTTCGCTAGCCATTACAGCGCTCCCAGATCTTTCAGCGCGCCGCGGATACCGATAAGCGCGTCTTTGACATCCCGCTCGCTCAGTTTGACGTTGTTTTCGTGCACCAAGCGGTTGCGTAGCTTGTGGCCGTACCAGACTTCGTCGTTGCTCTTTATGTCACGCTGAGCACTTACTAAACGCTCACCCATAGTCTTACCTTTGTACTTGCTGCGTTTGAGCGCGTCGTCCAGTAGTTTATCGGCATCTATAACTGCCAGTGGCCAAGTGGATTTGTCTTTGCAGAGCTTTTGCAGTTCCTGCCAGCGCTCCTGGTAGTACGCCTGGTTGAGCGCCTTGGGCTTGCGGCGCAGTAAAAAGCCGGTACCGGAAATCAGAATAAGTATGATGACAATGGCAGCAATAGCCAGATAGGTTTCGCTCATGTTAGTAGCTCCTCGGCTGCACGTGCCACCGATAGTAATTCCCTATCAGCGCGCTGCGGAGCTATCAGCTGCAAGCCAACCGGCAGGCCTTCGGCCGTACCACAGGGGATACTTATGGCGGGCACACCGGCCATGTTCACTGCCACCGTCATGATGTCGGTCAGGTACATTTGAAGCGGGTCGTTGGCATTTTCGCCAATTTTGAATGCGGTCATTGGTGCGGTAGGGCCAACCAGAAAATCAACCGATTCAAAAGCCTTCGCAAAATCGTTGATAATTTTCGTGCGGACAGTTTGCGCCTTTTTGTAGTACGCGTCGTAATAGCCGCTGCTTAGAACATAGGTGCCCATCATGATGCGCCGCTTGGCTTCTTTGCCGAAGCCAATCTCACGGGTTTTCGTGTAGCTTTCGTCCAGGTTTTTGGCGTCTGCATAGCTAAAACCATACCGTTGGCCGTCGTACCGGCTCAGGTTGCTGCTGACCTCTGCCGGACAAATGATGTAATAGACAGCCAGCGCCAGCGGCAGTGACGGCAGACTAAGTTCCTGAACCTCGGCCCCAGCCTGTTTGATCTGCTCTATTGCTGCTTCAACGCACCCACGCACACCGGGCTGCATGCCATCGCCCATATATTCTTTTATGACGCCGATTTTTTTACCGGCCAAGCTACTGGCAGAGACAACGTAGCCCTGATCATCCTGGTCGATAGTCGTGCTGTCCAGCTCGTCTTTTCCGGCTGTTACATCAACGATTAGCGCTGCGTCTTCCACCGAAGACGCGAGCGGGCCGATACTGTCCAAGCTGCTCCCCATTGCTACTACGCCGCTGCGGCTTACCAACCCATAGGTTGGCTTGTAGCCAACGGTGCCCGTAAAGCTGGCTGGCAAACGAATGGAGCCGCCGGTGTCGCTGCCTAGCGCGAACGGGGCAAGGTTCAAGGCCACGCTAGCAGCTGATCCGCCAGAGGAACCACCAGGCACGCGCGTTTCATCGTGCGGGTTTTTGGTGGTGAAAAAGTCTGAGTTTTCGGTACTGGACCCGTGTGCAAAGGCGTCCAGGTTGGCCTTGGCAACACAAATGGCGTCTTCGGCCTCCAGCTTTTCGATAACGGTTGACTGGTACGGCGCAGCAAAGCCTTTTAGGATATTGCTGGCGGCAGTGGTGTCAGCACCAAATACCAGGAAGTTATCTTTGGCGATGAATGGCACGCCCGCCAGGCGGCCAGCGTTTTCACCGGCAGCAATTTTGGCATCAATAGCCTTTGCCCGCTCACGCGCCCGGTCGGCCGTGGTAGCAACAATAGCTTTGAATGATTCATTCCCGGCAATCAGGCCGAGTGATTTTTCTACCAGGTCGACAGCCTTCAGTTCGCCGCTCTGCACCTTGGCGGCAATAGTATCAATAGGTTCCCAAACGGCCATACTACCCAATCATCCTTTTAACTTTGAGTTGGTTGTCCTGAGTTTTTGGCACGTTTTTGAGCAAGTCCAGCGGTGCATAGCCATAGTCTTTTATACTATCTTCACGCATAACGTTCGTGAGACCGGTAACCTGGTTGGTTGACACCAGCCCGCTAACGTCAACAGCTGAAAGCTGTTCGACGTACTGCAAAATAGCACTCAGCTCTTCGCTGAATTCGGTAACTTCATCATCGCTCAAAGAAATCCGAGCTAACTGAGCAAGCTTTAAGACATCATCCCGTGTGAGTTTTGCCATTTCTACTAGTATACAAATATAGGGGTATGTTTTAAAGATCTTTCTCTAAAATGCGCAGCGAAACAATTGTACCAGCAGATGTTGCACCCCAAATTAGCTTTGTTACTTATGAGCCGGGGTTCGGATCCGCAGGCGGTCCGACAGTAGTTATCTGATCCTGTTCGGCAACGAGTGTGGTCATTACCCCTGCCGCACTACGCCCGTTGGGATAACACGTCTGAGCCGCCAGTTTCGCCGCCTACGCCGTACACACTACTGGCACCAATGGTAAAAATCTGTTTCATAGTTATGGCTTACTGGCCGGCTTTGATTTGAGCAATGAGGTCTCGGAGCTCGGCAGCTTGTTCGAACTGCAGGTTAGCAGCCGCTAAGTCCATCTGTGCACTCAAGTCTTTCAGCAAGCTGCCATATTCGTCTTTTGGAATCTTCTTCAGGTCCAGCTTAGCGCGCTTGGCTTCGTCGCCCACTGCCTCTACGCGCATACTTTCCTCTACCGCCCGGTTGATACCTGTCGGAGTTATGCCGTGCTCGGTGTTGTAGTCTTCCTGGATTTTGCGGCGGCGGATTGTTTCGTCCATAGCGAATTTCATACTGTCGGTGATACGGTCGGCATACATAACCACGTGGCCCTCCACATGGCGAGCGGCACGACCGATGGTCTGAATAAGCGCCTGCTGGCTGCGCAAGAAGCCCTCTTTGTCGGCATCCAGTATCGCCACCAGACTGACTTCCGGCAAGTCCAAGCCTTCGCGCAGCAGGTTAATGCCGATCAGTACATCATACACACCCAGGCGCAAATCACGCAAAATGTCAGTACGGTCGAGCGTATCGACATCACTGTGCAGGTACGCTACTTTCATATTCAGCTCTTTCAGATATTCAGTCAGGTCCTCCGACATACGTTTGGTTAATGTGGTAACCAGCACGCGCTGGCGCTTTTCGACCGTCGCGCGGATTTCAGCAATTAAATCATCTATCTGGCCTTCTATAGGTCGGACCTCTATGGGTGGGTCGAGCAAGCCAGTCGGGCGGATAACCATTTGGGCCGGTTCAGGGCTGCGGCTCAGCTCATATTGGGCTGGCGTAGCGCTCACATATACGACTTGGTTTACATGGCGCTCGAATTCTGTAAAGGTCAACGGGCGGTTATCGAGTGCGCTAGGCAGGCGGAACCCATGTTCGACCAGTACTTCTTTGCGTGCCCGGTCGCCGTTATACATGCCGCGCACCTGCGGGATGCTCATGTGACTCTCATCTACCAGCAGCAGATAGTCATCCGGGAAATAGTCCAGCAGCGTAGCTGGCTGCTCACCCTCTTCGCGGTTCGTCAGGTAACGGCTGTAGTTTTCGATGCCCTTCACGAAACCGGTTTGCTCGAGCATCTCCAGATCAAACTTCGTCCGTTGTTCCAATCGCTGCGCTTCCACTAGCTTATTTTGCTTTTTGAATAGCTTTAGCCGGGCCTGTAGCTCCTGGTCTATATAGCCCAGCGCCACTTTGAGCTTGTCTTGCGGCGTTACATAGTGGCTGCCCGGGAAGATTTTATATTCGTCCAACTCCGCCAGAATTTCGCCGGTAAGCGGATCGATTTTAGTAATGCGGTCAACTTCATCACCGAAGAATTCCATGCGGTATGCCAATTCCTCGCCGGCCGGGAATACATCCACCACATCTCCGCGCACGCGGAAGGTGCTGCGGTGGAAATCGATGTCGTTGCGCTGATACTGGATATCGGTGAGCTGACGCAAAAACTTGTCGCGTACCCGGCGTTCGCCGCGTTTGACCTCTATCGACAGGCCATCGTAATCTTCCACGCTGCCGATGCCGTATATGCAGCTCACACTGGCCACAATCAGCACGTCTTTGCGGCTGAGCAAGCTGTCGGTAGCGGCGTGGCGCAGCCGATCGATCTCTTCGTTGATGGCGCTGTCTTTTTCTATGTAGGTGTCACTGCGGGCAATATATGCTTCCGGCTGGTAGTAGTCGAAATAGCTGACAAAATAGTGAACGGCATTATTCGGGAAAAAATTCTTAAACTCGGCATACAGCTGAGCAGCAAGCGTTTTGTTGTGGCAGAGCACCAGCGTTGGCTTTTGGGTGTTCATGACCAGGTTGGACATGGCAAAGGTTTTGCCGGAACCAGTCACGCCCAGCAAGGTTTGCTCCTTTAGCCCTTTGTTCAGGCCGTCGGTTAGCTGTGCAATAGCAGCCGGCTGGTCTCCCGTCGGCTGATAGTTGCTCCGCAGTTCAAAATTACTCACGTATCTATTGTAGCGTAGAAGTAGCCTGTATGTGGCTGACTGCAACAGAAAATGCCGCTTTGATGTTGGAATCCTTCACGACACCGATAGTATCTCCGCAGCCATCTTGTGGTTGCTCATAGTAAAAATAGTAGTTCCCGATTTTGACAGCTGTTGGATTCTCCGAGCGCAGGGTTTTGCCGGATAGCGGATCGGCGTCTGCATATGTAAACCTCCTGATTGCACCCATACTCACATCATTAGCCCGACATGCAGTACTAGACAACGAGTTTAGTGACAAATAGACACTGTCAGGCGCACCTGCTTTTACAGCATACGTCGCATCTGAAACTGTAGAAGTAAGGGGGATCTCTACGCCCCACTCTTTGATCGTCAGGTATTTTAAAGCCTCTGTAAAGGTTTTGCCGCTTTGGGTCACACACTGCGCAGGATATGTTTGTAGCAGCTTACTGCCGCCTGCTTTCTTACACGAATCAAAATCGGTTATCTGTGGTAACTTTGGCATGTCGCCCGAGACTTTATTGGCGCTCTTTAGGCTGGCATCCGCCAATTGTGCGCTATGGTACGCAAACCAAACCGTAAAACTTACTGCCGCCGCAACCACTACAGCCAGTACTGTTGCCATCGTCGTAATCCGGGCACGTTTTTTGTGCGTTTTCACTTCCATCCCTCTTGTTTTAGCTTACTTACGATTATAGGGAGACCCGGCAAAAGCACAAGAGTTTTATGCCAAACCAGTCAATACACTCATGGTTTGCTATACTACCGGTATGCAACCAAGCGATAGTCCCGCCAACATACCCAAGCGGGAAGTTATACAAAGAGAGCTCATAAAAGAAACCTCTGAACGGCTTAGCCGCATCGATGCCGAATTCGCCGACGGATTTGAGTTTATAAACAAATACAACGATACCGTCTCGATCTTCGGTTCAGCCATGCCCTGGGACGAGCATAACGAGCAATACCAAAAGGCCCGGGATCTTGCGAAGCTGCTGTCCGACGACGGCTACAGTATCGTGACCGGCGGTGGTAACGGCATCATGGAAGCAGGTGATCGCGGCGCACAGGAAGCTGGCGGGCACTCGCTGGGGCTCAATATTATGCTCCCGCGCGAACAAGGCCTCAACCCCTACACCACCGACTCCATGACCTTCCGGTATTTCTTTACCCGTAAAGTTCTGTTGGCTTATGGTGCCATGGCATACATTTACTTTCCTGGCGGCTTCGGTACGTTCGACGAGCTGTTTGAAATTCTGACCCTTATCCAAACCAAAAAGATGCCGGCTGCACCGGTTATACTTATGGGCAGTGAATTCTGGACCGGCGTCGACCTGTTTATCCGAACTTACATGCTGAAAGAGTTCCATACTATTGCCGAGCAAGATCTGGACCTCTACCACATCACAGACGACATCATGGTCGTTAAGGCCCTAGTGGACGAGCATCGTGACAAAGCAAGTCCACTGGCATCACCAGAGGCGACAGAAGTTACGCCACTTTCACAAGAAGACCTGCTGCTTGGTGAACAATAGTTAGGACCGCTAGATATTAATCAAACGCCAGTTCAGGTACCAGTTGCTCATCCAGTTTACCAAGTAGCAATGCTTGTAAGTTTTCCTGGTGCAGGTAGCGGGCCATAAGTTCACGGCTAAGCGTTGTACGCATGTGGTGCACGATCCGTTGGCCATAATCCAGCCCGTTACAAACGCTGAGTGCTACATCCAGCATATTGAGCGATACAGTCCGGGTATCTTCTAGCAGCGCCAGCAACTGGTTTCCCTGCCAAAATTCCAACGCAGGCGATAGTTGCGCCAGCATTGTTTCCGCATCATGCCAGCTTAGGTCTTCGGGTTGTACGTGTGGTTCAAACACCTGGGGATAATACTGGAAATGCCCACGGCCATAAAACCATTGCACCATTTTCCATGGCAATGGTTCGCCCGCTAGCTCCGCAGACGTTATCGGTTCGTGCAACATTGCATCAGCAAAGATTTCCCCGTAGTCTGGCTTGAACTGTTGTAACTTAAGGTACGATCCAAGTGACCGCATGTCGTTCACGCTACTGACAGCCAGCAAAAGCGTGGTAATAGCCAGGCCCGAAAGGTCGTGTTCCAAAGGCAGGATTACTACCGAACCCAGTTCTGGAATGGCTAGGATGTTGTGTTTATGATGGGCGGTGTATTCAGCGGCAATTTCGGGCCAGTGTTTGGCTGTCGGCAGCAGAAAAACAGCTTTCTTTACTTCGAAATCACGCGGCTTCAACTTTTTGTATGCATCAATGCGCCGCCGCTGCCATTCTGGTGATTCTACAATGTTCACCGCCGCCAGCAGCTGTGCTACCGGTTCGTGTTTGATCATACTGTCCATGCTGCGGTAGCCGAGCTTCTTCATAGTAGCCTTGGGCTGGAGTTTTTTGAGCATGGCACGCAGCACCGATTGTTTGATCACGAACGTCTGTGTGGGCAGCTTTAGCTTTCGCAGATGCGCGCACGCCGCCTCTAGCACTGCTTCCGGAGTTCCATCCGCCCGCATATTCAGCGAGGCGCGCACCTGAATCTCATCCCTTAGCAACCGGGCTTTTAGTGCAGCGTACAGCTCTTCGCCCGTTGTGTCGTGCGGGTCCAGCCCCAAATCACGGATTTTGCCGCGTGTTTCGTTCACAATTTCCATCATCAGCCGGATATCAGCACCTGGCAGCCCAGCAGCCTGCTCCAGCCGCTGCAATTGCGCCCGAAACGCTGGCTCGGCGACCCCCATAAGCTGCGCAAGTACCCTCGACATAGTTATATATAGATTACCACAAGCGGCATTCGGTTGGTAGCGTGTGTTTGGTCACTAGAGAGGGACTACTACAGAAAAGAGATAGCCGGCAGCTATCTCTTTTACGGTAGCGATCATGGAATTTAGAACTTTTCGGCCTTGTACCAGTCCGGCGCTTTCGCCAGCCATTTCTCTAGTTCTTCCTCGGTTAATAGGCCTGCTCGGGCACCAGTCTTCTGCACGACGCTCATAGAATTAATAGGCGCCCACTGCAATGCGCTTTCCAGATTGTGGCCTTTGGCAAGTGCGGCCACGAATGTACTGGCAAAGGCATCGCCCGCCCCGGTGCGTTCAAATGGCGGTGCCGGGTCCGGGTAGAGCGGCATCTTTAGGCGGCTGTTGCCGTCGCTGGCATACGCACCAGCCGGTCCGTCGGTAATAACGGCGATTTTTACGCCCAGGGCGTGCATTTTATCGAACAGGCCGTGGATATCATCATAATTGCCACCGGTTACAAACACGGCTTCTTCGCGGTTCAGAACTAGCACTTCAGTACGAGCGTAGAGCCGTTTCAGACGTTCGGTACCGGCTTCCATCTGGAAGGTACCGGGCTGGAACGCCAACTTTACTTCCGGGTTGGCTTCCAGCCAGTCGGCAATCTGATCGTGATACGGCATAGCGTGCTCAGAGATCGAACTAAAATACACCCACTTAGGAACTTCGTCCGGACGGAAGTGCGGCCAGTGGTACGGGTAGTCCCAGTGTTTAATCAGAATGGTGCGCTCTTCTTTGTACCACAGCACGTAA
>JAICKY010000025.1 GCA_025927655.1 Candidatus Saccharimonadota bacterium
CCTGGATATCCGTATCTTTATCGCCAAGGTAAACAGCGTTTTTATATTCCTTTTGTGGCACGCCTAAATCCGTCAGTGCTTTTAGGATGCCGTCCGGCGCAGGTTTGCGGTGTGAAACATCGGTGCCCGCTACGGCAACGTCGCACAAACTGTAGAGGCCACGATGCCGCATAGTCAGCTCAAAAATCGGCCGGTCCATGGTCGAGAAAATCGCCGCACGCTTGCCAATGGCTTTTAGTCTTTCCAGGACTTCGCGGGCGCCGTCGTGAAATGGAGATTCTGGCAAGCGTTCTTTGGCAAGCTGGTGTGCCAATTCGACAAAGCTCTCCAGCTTCGATTCGGGCAAGCCCAGCTCCAGCATTTGCCGCCAATCATGAGTGTGCTGTGAAAGTACTTTATCGTCAGGCACCGCAACACTGAATTTGTTCAGACAATCGCGGAAAATGTCCAGCCACACAGAAGTAGTGTCGGTCAGCGTGCCGTCCAAATCAAAAATGTAGGTAGTGTAGATTTTCATAGTATGGTGGTCCTTGAGTAGGGATGGTGTATCGCCTTCATTACGGCTGTCTGTCAACGGAGACAAGCAGGGGCGTTTTAGCTTTCCGGCTGTGGACTGTTTCTATACAATAGACTGCAATGGAATTACCTAGCCGCGCTCATCGGTATGCTCGCCTTGTTGCCTGGGTCGTCACGGTATATGGCCTGGCGACTATGGCCAGCGCACTGCTGCACGAATTAGAAGTCCGCGAACATCATACGCCGAATGAATTGTTTCTGACGCTACCCGTGGTGATCGGCATGAGCTATCTGTACTTGGGTGCGCTGCTGTTCCGGCTCAAATATAATGCCTGGCTGACGGCGGTAGTGCTCTCGGCAGTAACGGTGCTGTTGAACGGTCTGGCGTTTATTGACCGGCACTTAGATCAGACGCTGGTGCATCCGGTGGAGAGCGGCTTGCGTGTAGCGGTACCCCTGCTGCTTCTGCTGCTACTGTATGCAAGCCAGGATGTGTTCCGGGTGCGGAGCGATCGGCGAGGTTTTCGGCTGGCCATACGGACCAGTGCGGTTGTTTTGCTGGTGACATTTGCGTATGGCGTAGCTGGGTTTATGCTGCTGGATACGCATGATTTTCATCAGGAGATCAGCCTGCCGACTGCTGCGCACCAAACCATTGATCAGCTCGGTGTTACTACACCGAAAGTTGTGCCGCGTACGGCTAGAGCACACTTATTTATGGATTCGCTTTCGGTAATAAGTGCCGGGGCTGTAGCGTATGTCGTCCTAGCGTTTTTTCAGCCGATTCGTTTCAGCGTACGGCCGGAGCATAATCAGCGTGCGTGGGCCGAAGAACTGCTTCGCTTGTACCCGAGCGATATCGATGACTACTTTAAACTATGGCCACACGATAAACACTATTATTTTGATATCTCGCACGAGGCGGGGCTGGCGTATCACGTATCCAGAGGTGTAGCGCTGGTTGTCGGTGACCCATTTGGCAATCCAAAACATTTCCTGCTGCTCTGCCAATCGTTTCAGGAGTTATGTTTTGTGAATGACTGGCGGCCGGCGTTTATACATGTAAGCAACCGGCACCTGGGACTGTACGAAAAACTTGGCTACAAACTGCAAAAAATTGGCGAAGAAGCAGTGCTAGATCTGCATGAGTTCCAGGCGCACCGAACCGACAAATATTTTCGCCAGATCCGCAACCGTTTTACGAAACTCGGCTACACTGTGGAAGTCCGGGAACCTCCGCACGCCGCCGTGCTGCTTGACCAATTGGCGGCGATTTCCAAGCACTGGCTGGAGCGCCCGGGGCGTGCTGAGCGCGGGTTTATGATGGGCGCGTACGCTGGCAGCTATATGCAGCAATCCCGGTTAGCTATAGTGCGTGACGGTGCCGGAACAATCCGTGGATTCATGAATGTAGTACCAGCGTTTGAACCGGGTCAAGCAAACTACGATCTACTGCGTTGTGATGCCGATGCGCCGGGAAACTGTAACGACTTCCTGCTGCTCGGGCTGATCGACCAACTGTATGCCAATGGAAGCACAAAACTGAACCTGGGGCTATCACCGCTGACTGGGCTTGACGAAACGCCCGAAATTACCAGCATCACCGATACGGCGTTGCGGTTTATATACGCCAATGGCGACCGGTTCTATAGTTTTACCGGCTTGCACCGGTTTAAGGCAAAATACCACCCTGTTTGGGAGGGCCGGTATGTGGCGTATGCAGGCGGCCCTGCCGCATTTGCGCGCATCATGACCTCGCTGACACGGGCTATGAAGATCAAATAAAAACAAGCGCCGAAAGTCCCGGCGCTTGTTTTTAGGCGAACAGCAAACTATTCGTTTGCAGAAACGGTGATGCTTGGCCCCATGGTAGTCGTAACATGTACGGACTTTACGTAAGCGCCCTTAACGCTGGTTGGCTTGGCAGCACGGATGCTGGCCATAACTGCAGTAGCGTTTTCGAGCAGCTTGGCGCCGCCAAAGCTTACCTTACCAACGGCAAGGTGCACGATACCGGTACTGTCGACACGGTATTCAACACGACCGGCCTTAGCTTCGGCAACTGCCTTAGCGGTGTCGGTTGTAACGGTGCCGCTCTTAGGGTTAGGCATCAGGCCGCGTGGACCAAGCAGACGGGCATATTTACCCAGCTTTGCCATGTTGGCAGGAGTGCTGACCAGGATGTCGAAGTTGATAGTACCCTTTTCCAGCTCTTTGGTGATGGCTTCTACACCGCTCAAGTCGGCACCTTCCACTTTGTCGTCTGCAAAGACGGCGACGCGGATAGACTTGCCGGTGCCTTGGGGTAGTACCAGGTTGGCACGGATGTTTTGGTCGGCCTGGCGCGGGTCTACGCCGAGGTTTACGTGCAGTTCGACGCTGGCGTCAAACTTGACACTGCTGGTTTTGGTTGCCAGTTCCAGGGCCTCTTTCAGGCTGTATACCTTACCTTTTTCAACAGCTTCTGCTGCTTTGCGGTACCCTTTGCCGCGGCGCTCCAGACGGCTGCGGGCAGGCTTTACCGGCTGCTTCGGCTTTTCGGCTTCGGCGGCTTTTTCTTCGGCCCGGTGCTCTTGGTTTTCTACCTTTTCGGCCTTCGCTTCGGCTTCGGCAATACCCTTAGCGCTGCGTTTGCCAGCCTTCGCGGCAGCCTTATCGGTCTTCGCTTCAACAACTTCAGTTGCCTGAGCGTTTACAATTTCGTCCGCAACTTCTGCGGGAACTTCGTTGGTTTTCTTGGCTGCTGCCATAATTCGTGTCTCCTCGTGGTGCTAGCGAGCGTACGGCTCTCCCACAAATTTATTTAACAGTAAAACTTACGCTTCGACTTCGACGCCCATACTGCGGGCAGTACCGGCTACCATCTTTTTGATAGCTTCTACGTCGTCGGCGTTCATGTCGGCGGCTTTTTCTTCTGCGATTTGTTGCAGCTGAGCCTGGGTCAGTTTCTTAGCGATCTTTTCGCTGTTTGGACGGCCGGAACCCTTCTGAATGCCGAGAGCTGCCCGAATACGGTCGTCGGTTGGTTCGGCAACGACACGGAAGTCCATGGTGCGGTCGTCGTACACGGTGATGTGCGCGGTAACGGTTTTACCCATCATATCGCGGGTTGCATCGTTAAACGGATTGATGAAATCCATCATGTTTACCCCGTACTGGCCGAGAGTGCTACCTACGGGAGGTGCAGCGCTGGCCTGACCGGCTTTGATTTTCATTTTCAAGTTTGCTTTGACCTGCTTGGCCATAGTGATAACTCCTTATTTAACGAACGTTCACGGCTGTTGAAGCGCCGGTACTGGTTCTCCTACGTTGTCTTTAGCTTTGCTCCAGCAAAGATAGTAGTGCGTAACTGGTTCATTATACCGCTTGTTGTCCCTGTTGTCCACCTATGTTGGCGTTTTAGGCGGCTAGCTCGGTGTCTTCGCGTCTAAACGTGGGCTTTGGCAGGATAACCCACACGTTCTTGCCGCCGGCTGTTGGGGTGTAGTGGGTTTTGTGGTCGGCTGCCAGGGCGGAGGTAATCATGAACCCGCGCCCGTTTTCGCCAGTTTTTTCAAGTGCGTGGGTAAGCGCGGCGCCCTTCAGCGGTACATCATCTGCGTTTCCTTTTGCGAGATTGACACTTTTTTCACGGTTGGGGTTGTTGATCATGCCGGTTGCGGTGTCGGTGGCGACTACCACTACCTCGCCGGTGTCGAGCGTACCGATAGATAGATGGGTTACATGCGGGGCGGCCCCTCTGTCTCCCGCCTCTCCGCTATTGGCAAGAAATTCGCTGACAACAATCTTGGCGTCGTTGCCGACTAACATGTCCACATATTTGCGTACTAGCGCCAGGCGTTCCCCTGGAGTGCAAGGAGGAAACTTGCTAGCCTCCGGATCATCGTCTTCGGGGTAAGGAGTCCCCAAGGTCTGGGAATCGAGGTTAAGATCGGTGAGCGGTGTGTATACAGGTAACTCTGGCGTCTCGACTGGCCCAAAGTCCTCGATGAAGTCTTCGGATGGGAACAAAGAATCTTCTGGGAAATTCTCTAAAAATGACATGATTTCCTCTTGGGTATAAAATACCATCGCGTTACTGGTTGCCCTGCGATATTCGGGGAGTCTCAAGCACATTATACTGCTTATGCAAAAATATGTCAAGCGACTGTAACTTCGGTCGCTCGGTGTAATTCTCAGCGTAAGCGCAGCTCTTAAGCTGCTTGGCCGAAGCTATCAGGTAAGACAGCCTGGCCTACGAGCTTAATAACGGATTGGCAAGCTGCACCCGTGCGCTTACTAGTACCCGGCTCGGAATTTGGCTCCGTCCTGCTTCAGACCGGCAACTAGACGCGCTTGACTTGCAGGCTGTCGAGTTCCACAGGAGTTTCGCGGCCGAACATGTTCACCAGGACCTTCAGTTTGCCCTTCTGCGGGTCAATTTCGTTGATGGAGCCATCGAAGCCCTTGAACGGACCATCGGTGATGTTCACGACTTCGCCAATGCTGTAGTCGATCTTGTGCTTTGGCTGTTCCAGGCCCATGCGCTTCTGGATCTTCTCGATTTCTTCGGTATCAACAGGAGTAGGTTCGGTGCCGCTGCCCACGAAGCCGGTAACGGATGGGGTGTTGCGCACAATGTACCAAGCATCTTCGCTCATTTTCATCTGTACTAGTACATAACCCTGGAAAATCCGCTTTTCAACCACGCGGCGCTTGCCGTTCTTGATCTCAATTTGCTTTTCCTTGGGAACCAGTGCCTGAAAGATCTTGTCTTTCATGTCGAGGCTGTCTGCACGCTGGCGGATGCTTTCGGCAACTTTTTCTTCGTAGCCGCTGTAGGTGTGGATGGCGTACCACTGTTTGCTGGTGTCATATCGTTTGTTAGTCATTCTGGGGGTAACTCCTTACTTCAGTAATAATTGTTTGAATAGTTTGTCGAGTCCGTAATCTACGAGGGCAATCAGTGCGCCGAAGATAACAGAGAAAATAACAACGGCGGTTGTAAGGCGGCGGCCTTCGCGTTTAGTGGGCCAGGTGACCAGCTTGAGTTCCTGCCAGCTGCCGCGTAGGTAGCTTAGTCCCAGCAACCGGCCGATGAACCGTATACCGCGCAACCGGAAGAACCAGCGGAACCCATGGCCAATCTGCTTGAGCGGTGGGCGATGAGCCAGCCACGTAAAACCTTTGCCAATCAATACTAATGGCCAGAAAAAGCCACGGAAGAAGACTCGTACCAGACTATCGTTGTCTTGTGTCTTTTGGGTTTGTTTAATCTGTCGTGCCACCTGGTCCTACCTCTAGCCGTTAAGCCAATTAAAAAGCCTACAATATTTGTAGGCGTTACTAGTCAAGCATAGCGTACTACTTCTTATGCGTCAAGATAAAACTACCCCGGCTGTGGGCTTGTAGTGAGTTCCTGTATACTAGTACGTAATATGTACTGGCTTATCTGTTTGCTGGTGCTCGAGACGATACTCGAGGGGATGCTTTGCGGCGGTGTGTTCGCGGCAAATGCGACATTGCGCAAAACGGCGTGTGCTACTGCGGCCGTATTACTTACTGGTCTAACAGTGGCTCTCTGTCTGCGCGAATGGCAAATATGGGCGTGGGCAGCGCCTGCTGCCGGATACAGGCTAGTAAATATGCTGCGGATATATTGGAGCCGATTGCCTCGGCCGCAACTCCGCACCATCGGTCTGCGCGCTTTTAACTGGCTGGTTACGGTACAGATCTTAGTTACTTTGCTGGCGTGGCTGGCGGTGCGATATACGTTTGGCATGACTCTTTTCGATATTCTGGTGGGGTTGCAGCTGCTAGGGGCGATAATTGTGCTGCGCGTCAGTTTGCACACCTGGCGGCACGCGGTCGCGCCTGCAGGAGGGGCTGCCAACTTGTCCGATAGAGAGCTGCCGTCGGTAAGCGTACTGGTGCCCGCCCGTAATGAAACTGATGATCTGGAGCGTTGTTTGGAAGCATTGGTGGCCAGCGATTATCCCAAGATTGAGATATTGGTGTTGGATGACTGCTCGGCGAATCGCCGGACGCCGGAAATCATTCGGTCTTTTGCGCATGATGGAGTCCGGTTCATACAGGGTGATGTTCCGGACGAAACTCGGTGGTTGGCCAAGAACTATGCGTATGAGCACCTGAGCCGGGAAGCTAGCGGTGATCTATTGCTGTTTTGCGGGGTTGATGTCGTATTGGAACCGCAAAGTATTCGCCGGTTAGTGTGTTTGCTGGAGGCGCGCAGCAAAGACATGGTAAGCGTGATGCCGCTGCGTGCGAAGACAGTCGCTCGGGGTAGTTCACTCTTGCAAGCTATGCGGTACTACTGGGAAATTTGTCTGCCGCGGCGGCTCTTCAAACGTCCGCCGGTCTTAAGCACTTGCTGGCTTATTCGTGGTGCGGTACTAAAACGCATGGGCGGATTTGAATCGGTGACCCGATCGGTGAACCCGGAGGCGCAATTTGCGCGCCGAGCCGTGGTTACCGACGCGTACAGCTTTATCCGCAGCGACGAATCGCTGGGGGTGTACAGTAACAAAGCTGCCGAAGATCAGTACAGCACCTCGGTACGGGTGCGCTATCCGCAATTGTACCGGCGATTGGAATTGGTGGCACTTGCGTCCGTGTTTGAATTTGTCCTATTGCTGGGGCCGTTCATAGGCCTGTTCTGGGCGGTGTACCTGGTGCACGCAATGGCGTATGTGTTGATCTGGATAGTTTCGCTCATGTGCTTGTTTACCACCTACGGACTGGTGTCTGTTGGTGCTCGGCTGACTAACCCGCTGTTTGGCTGGTTACTAATGCCGGTGGCGTTCGGGGTGGATCTGATCATGTTGCACATATCGTTATGGAAGTACGAGTTTGCCAGTGTGGAATGGAAGGGCCGGAACGTGTGCGTGCCTGTTATGCAGGTAGAGCCACGCTTGCCGAAAGCGTAGCTGCGGTACTCGTGTGTATTGTCTATGAGCGTACTATAACTTCCTGAGGCTACTGAAGGTTTGGAATAAAGATCGTAAAGGTTGAACCGTGGTTGAGTTCGCTTTCCACGCTGATTTCGGCGTGCAGCAAGCGCGCCAGTTTCATGGTTACATATAGCCCCAGTCCAGTTCCATTATTCTGACGAGTCCGGTAATCTTCACTGCGGAAGAATTTATCAAACACTTTTTCTTGGTCACTTTTACTGATGCCAATACCCGTATCACTAACGGTAAACCGGATACCTTTGCTGTCGCGCTTGGCACCGATGGTTACCCTGCCCTTTTCGGTGTATTTTATGGCGTTGGTAATAAAATTCTGCAGGATTTCACGGCTGTAGAGCTTGCTTGATTGAAATGTCTCCAGATGCGGATCAAGATCCGTTTTTAGCTCCAGGCCCTTGGCTGCGGCCTGGTCTTGATAATCTTTGGCCAGCTCTTCGACAAGCTTGTGGGCATTGATAGATTCGACGTTTATTTCCAGAACGTTGCGCTCCGCACGGGACAATGTCGACAGGTCGTTGACTAGTCCGGCCAGAAACAGCACCTGTTCATGTGCTGCGGTGAGTGCCTTGCGGATTTCGTCGATATCGCCCGATTTGTCGGCTATAAACTGGGCGTTACTAATGTTGCCCTCGGTGATGGCGATTGGCGTGCGCAGTTCGTGGCTGACTACGCTTATAAATTCATCGCGCTCTTCTTCGAGTGATTTTTCACGGGTAATATCGCGGAGCAACAGTACGTAGCCACGATCGCCCTCTGCGCCGTATCCCAGATACACCGGGGCGATGGAAAGGTAGAGGTTTATGTTGCTGCCATCGGTGTAGTGCAGCAGATAATCCCGGTTCGAGGTCGGGGTTTTGGTGTCTTCAATGAGTTTATGGACATCAACCGGCTGGCGGTTTTCGTCGTACAGAGGCAGTACACGTTTCAGCAGGCGGCCGGTCATGGTGCCGTTTATGTCCAGAATGTTCAAAGCGGCACCGTTATATAGCACGACTTTCATGTTGTCGTCTATGGCGATAACTCCATCCGCCATGCTGCTTATCAGGCTGGTGAGCCGTTCGTGTTCCAGAGCGGCGGTAGCAACTGCGGGGTGTTCCAGGATGTGAGGTTTAGAATTTGCGGCCATTACTACACCATTATGCCATAGAATATTGCGGGAGATATGAAATGGGTTCTTAAGCATAAGTCCGGCCGCTAACGAACTTGCCTAGTTCCAGGTGCCGATTACCGGCTGGTGGCGTTTCAGCTGTTTGCTGAGGTCTTTGGCTCGTGGTTCCATGGCGAGCAAAGTGCGCCAGAACGCCGGACCGTGATTCATTTCCACGGTGTGAGACAGCTCGTGCAGCAGTACATAATCTATGTACTCCCAGGGCAGTTCCATCAGGTACAGATTGAGTGTAATTACCTGGTGGCTATCGCAGCTGCCCCACCGGCGTTTGAGCTGCTTTACGCCTACGCTGGAGTACTGTTTGCCGTGTTTTGTGGCCAGGGTTTGCAGGCGTGGCGGCAGCAGGCGCTCAGCTTCGCGCTTCAGGGCCCGGACCGCTGTGGCGTGGGCGCGTTTTTGAACTGCCGCTTCGGTGCTGTGTTCGCCATGGTGGAGTTTGATGATAACTTCAGTGGCCGTTACTCGGCTGGTGGCCGCCTGGTCGTTTAGTACTTGCTCGAATCGCAAATAATGCATTTTCCCAATCTTTTGGCCGCTTTCCAGCAGCGGCTGCGGCTGTTTTTCGAGTTCGGCCAAGATCCAATCGATATTAGTGAGCGCAAATGCCTGGCCGGCACTAAACGGCGTCCACCTAGGCATGCTCACCTGCACGCCGCCAGCGGTAACGGTCAAGCGCAAACTTCGGCTTTGGGCGCGTTTTATAAGTGTTACCGGTCCGACACCGGCGAGTTCAATTGTTTTTGTTGCCATACGGGAAAGGCCTGACCGCCGGGCTACCGGATGCTAATATTGCGCCGGTTTAAATCAACACGGCCTGCGGCAGGGCTTGGCACCAGGTTTACTAGGCCTGGTTTGCTAATGTGATTGGCGTTGGGATCGAGGTTGATCAGCTTGCGGTCAAGCAAATGGCGCAGTATGGCGCTCTTTTGCGTGTTAAACACATGCTTGCCGCTCACTACCAAGTAGTGTTCGGTGGCGTCGGGGTTTTGCATACCATTGCTTACCGTATCGAATTTGGCCCGGTCAAGCGGCTGAGCGTACCTGTCGTCCAGCTTGCGGCGGTCGCGCCGGCTCACCCGGCCAAACGCAGTGTCGGTGTCTATCTGCAACCAAACCAGCACGGTTTCGACGCCGGCTTTGGTGGCCATATTGCGCAGCGCCCGGCGCTGCGCGGTGCGCATAACGTTAGTGTCGTATACGACACTAACACCGGCATTCAAAAATTCTCCGGTCATGTAGTTCATTAGGCTGGAAACGATGTGATTTTCGTCTTTGCTGTAGGTAGGGTTTTCAAATAATTCGGCACGCATGCGGTCACCATGTACGTGCACGGCTACCAGCTGTTCACACAGCTGACGTGCAAAGAAAGTCTTACCGCTGCCGGGGAAACCGTAGAGTAACACTAAGAGCGGTTTGGAGGGAATAATTTTGCCCATGCCACTCTATTTATAGCAGAGTTTGCCGCCCCACGCAACGCGCTAACAGATTGAGGTTATGGTTTTATACTCACCGTAAACACAAGTTACGGTTCGTCGCAAAAACAAACAGCTGGTACTCACTGGTAGTGGTTTTCGCTATTGCGGGAGATATGAAATGGGTTCATTAGTCCATCCACATCCAGCCATACAAAAAGTCCCACAATTGGTGGGACTTTTTGTATGGTGGGCGCTGAGGGGCTCGAACCCCCGACCCCCTCGGTGTAAACGAGGTGCTCTAGCCAACTGAGCTAAGCGCCCGCAAATATGAGACAAACCTGCGGGTTTTCTCACCTAAGCCAAGCTGCGAAATAAATTCGCTGTCCGGGCTGCTCTTTCCGAGCTTCATGGGGAATGAAAATGTACTTTGGTGCGGACGAGAGGACTTGAACCTCCACCCCTTGCAGGACTACCACCTCAAAGTAGCGCGTCTACCGATTCCGCCACGTCCGCAAAACGCGATAGGACAAACCTGCGGTTTTTCCTACCTAAGCCGGCTAAAATGGAATACATTTTGCCGGGCTTGTCTCTTCCCTGGGCTTCACTTCAAATAGAACGTACTAGGTGCTACTGGAGTCTGACCATAGGGAAAGATAACTACGCTATCTTATCTGTTTTTGTGTAAAAATTCAAGAGTTATCGTAAATGTGCACGAACCTAAGCTGGACATGACGGTCGGCTAGCAGTATGGTCGAAGCTCCGTCTATGACCGGGGCATGTGGTCGTAGAAATGGCGTAGGGTGTACTCGGTCCGCAGTAAGGGTTTGATATCGCCCAGCGTCACGCCTATTTTGACGCCAGGGTTTAGTGTGCCGTAGGGGTCGAAAATTTGCTTGATCTTCTGGAACACCGCATAAATTTCCGGGCCGTAGACCTGCTGCAGGTATGGTGCGCGCAGCCGGCTGTCGCCATGCTCGCCACTGGTGGAACCACCCAGAGACAGCACCAGTTTGTAGTATTCGTCCATCAGACGGAACGCTTTCTGGCGGTCGCCGATCTGTGCAATATCCAGGAAAGGCTGCATATGCAGGTTGCCGTCGCCGGCGTGCCCCCAGATTGCAATCTGTAGCTGTAGCGACGCAAACAGCTTGTACACCCCGGTAACGAATTCGGCCAGTTTCTCGGGCGGCACTACGCCGTCATCTATAACAGGTATGGCTTTCAAACGGCCTTCGCTGTGGGACAGCACGCTTGAAGCGGCGTGCCTGACTTTCCAGAGCCGTGCCTGGGCAGCCGGATCGGTTTCGTATTCGTGGTGAGCCGCGTAATCTTCTATAATCTTCTGCGCGCGCTTGACGAGCTTTTTACGCTGGCGGTCAACGTCGTCGAATTCTACGAGCAGGACTGCCTTTGGAAACGGCTTTGTAACGATACCTTTAAGCTGGTTTGGGTTGATGCGGTCTACCAGTTCCAGCAGCTGGCCGTCTACCATTTCGATAGCGCTGGGCAGGTATGGTAAATCGCGCAGCGCTAGCACTGCCTTTTCGGCGTTTTCTATGCTGTCGAATTCGGCCAGGAACAGGTCTTTGGTCGGGTTGTATACCTCCGTTTCCATAGTGATTTCGGTGATGATGCCCAGCGTTCCCTGGCTGCCTACGATGAGCGGTGTGAGGTCGAAACTGCCATCCTGCCGCTTTACATCCGCCAGTGAATAACCGGCGGCGTTTTTGGTGACAGCCATGTCAAGCTTCTCCAGGTGCTGGCGGTTTTCTTCTAACAGCGCGTCGACGGCACGATATATTTCACCTTCGAACGTGTTTAGTCCAAGCTTCTTGTTGAGATCGCGCTTGTTCAGCCGGAGGGTTTCGACAACTTCCCCGTTCGCCAGCACTACCCGCAGGCTTTTCACGTAGCCACGAGTGGTCCCGTATTTGAGTGACTTTTCACCGGCGGCATTGTTAGCCACTGCCCCGCCAATAGTGGAGTATTCGTAACTGGCCGGAAACGGCGGTAGGAAGCGCTCATGCGTGTGCAACGTCTGCTGTAAGCGGCCATAGTTTAGGCCCGGCTCTACGACTACTATGCCGTTCTTGGGGTCCAGCTCGACGATGCGGTTCATGTGAGCCGGAAAAACCAGCATGATGCCGTTACCAAGCGCCGCTCCGCCATGGTCAGTGCCGCTACCCCGTGGGGTAATGGGTATGATGCGGCCGCGTTCTGCCAGTTGCCATGTAAAGCGGGCGGCTTTGCGGACATCGTTTTCGTTCCGCGGGTACACAATAAGGCTGGGGGTAATGGTAAAAATGCTGCCATCGGTAGCAAAATAGTTGCGGGCATCGGCGCTGGTCATGACTTCACCCAGCAAATGTTCCTGTAAATAATGAGCGACCTTACTCACTGTACCTGTCCTCCAGAAGTTTCATATCTGTAAGTAATGATAGCATAAACGCTTTTGACTAGGCTATGTTTCACGTAATATATTGAAAATCAGCACAAAAACAGATATGATAGCCTAGTTGTCTTCCCTTGGGGCATATGCGATCAAGGAAAAGAGCAGCCCGAGGCTTTGGCTTTGCCAAAGCCCGGCGCGATAGTTCAAGCGAAAGCGAGAACTATATGCAGAGCCGAAAGAAATACCTTTCGCGCGAAGCTATATGAGAAAAACCAGAATGGTTTGTCTCATTTCCGCGGACGTGGCGGAATTGGTAGACGCGCTAGTTTCAGGTACTAGTGAGGTTACACTCTTGGAGGTTCAAGTCCTCTCGTCCGCACCAAAGAAACTCCCCGGGAGTGAGCGAGCTCACAAAGCTCGTTGACCCCTGGGATTTTTTCTATTTCAGAGGTTCCACACTTTATTTCTTCAAAGGTTGGAACCTCATCGAAAATTACGCCGAAATATCGTGCCCGAAGTATTGGATTACAGTGGTCGATAAGCAAGTCTTTCCTGTGTTCCGCAAAGTATTTGATATATGCCAAGGTTGCCAGCATACCGCCGTTTTCCTTGGCCGCTTCTTCCTCATTTTTCGTTTCTAGGGCAGCTATTCCTTGTTCCGGGCCTCGCAGTCTCAATTAGGGGCTGTCATTGTGCCGCCAAGAGGCGAGTTACCGCCGTTAAGGCCGGTTTCGAGCAGCAACAGCACAAGCAAATAGGTACGCGGGTCGTTACTGGCCGTCTGTAGCAACCGCTCGCATTCATTCTCAAACAGAATATCGGGCAGTGGTGCTGTGACCCGTGGGGCACGTATGCCCTTTGCAGGGTTCGGCCGTAGTACTTTCTCCGCTTCCAGCCAGCGGAAATGGTGCTCAAATACGCATGGTAGGCTGGTACTGTGGCAAGTACACTCATTTCGGCCGTGGGCGGCGTAATAGCGTAGCTCTGAGGCTTCTGACCCTTGAGGGTGCGCGTATCCAAGAGGGTAGGCTGCTCTTTTGTCATACGATCGGCTCACAAATTTCACCCCAGTATCCCTTTTCATTTGGCTCATCAAGCCAACCAGAGAAGCAAACTTGTCTGTCGGGGTATCCCATCATGGTTGCTATCTCGCCAGGAAGTACATCAAATGCATTTAAGTCGGGAGTAACGGTTCCTGGTGGTACTGTACTAACGTGCGGACTACCCAAATGGCGGTACCAGCTAAAGTCTTCTTCATTTGCGGTTGGAAGTGACAAATCATTAGCGAGACGATCAAGCGCGCTGCGGAGCCGCTCTACATCACTGCCCAATCCATTTGTCAGTGTCTCCAATACAAACGAATTTGGAACGAACTTATGTATGCCAGCATAGTCTGTCACTACCAGATGTCGTACACCGATGGTGCGTAGAAATCCCAAGGCACGAGGGCTCAACCCTGTGCTTGTATCTATACAGGCGTGATTTTCTCCCCTGCCGCTGTTGATGTTATGGAGATCAATAACGACATCAAAACCCTGGCTCTCGGCTAAGACTTGGACTGCTCGTCGTTGTTCGTATTTTTTAGAGCTGCTGTCCCCTGGAAAAGAGCCTGCAAGATTGATATCCACGTAGCGTTTGCCTTGCTCCCGTGCAAGCGGGTTTGCGATGCCAGGAATGACGTTGGGTATCGGTCGTGCCTTTAGATCATCTGCCAGCGCCGTAGCGGCTTTTTCGTCAGGGTGGGTTCCACCCCATAGTCGTACGTGTTCACTCATGGCGTAAGTATACTACTTCCCAGGAGTCATAAGGACTCTCGGTACGGCCGCGCCCTATTTAGAAATCAGAAAACAAAAAGCTCAAAAAAGGACTTTTAATCCGGCAACAATTCCCCGAGCGTAAGCTCGTGGGATGACGCCGCCTTCCAGCAGCTTCCGTCGTCCGGGCGTTCTCAGGCTAGCGTATATACTGAGTGTTATGACCGTCTACAGACGAATGAGCCACTGCGTGTTC
>JAICKY010000015.1 GCA_025927655.1 Candidatus Saccharimonadota bacterium
CACCACAACCTCTTTTCCTGAGAATACTTATTTCGCTCCGCTCCGCGTCGCTCAAACCCTTGAATCTCTTCTGCTTCTGCATACCCTCACTGTATCTGAGTTTTTAGAGGGGGTGTCCTAATATATTCCGGAATTTTTGGCGCTCAAGGCAGCCTAATGGAAGAGAAACCCTAACCGGAACTCGTGAAGAGTTCGTGGCACTGCATGCGGCTTTTGATATCGCAGCACGGGCCGCCACAATCCAAGGTCTTTTATCGGGAGGGATGCCTCATGATAGGAAATCGCCTGCGTGGCAAGCGCAAAGGAACTTTAGGGGTGGTGAGAAAGTTACCGCCCAAATTCTATCCAGTCAGACTGACGGGGATCAAGCGATAGGTGGGGAATACCCGTTAGGAGACTCGCGAAGGGCAATCGGCATAGCAGCGGCTCAGGTAACCCTTCTTGAAGCAGCCGGTCAGCTTTCAGCGCCAGATTTGGTGGCCGGCATACAACAGCTCAACGAACAGCTTGGCATCTCACAAGCACCTCCAGATCTCTTATAAAACTTTTGGCGTACTAGCATGGTTGCCTATGAAGCGAATAGTATTCACCAAATTGACGCTTAGGCTAGCTAATCTGACCCACCCTCACTTCCATCCCGCCCGGCGTCAGCCGGGCGTTCTTTGTGCTTGAGCTGAGCCAAAAAGGACGGCACACTGTTTTCCGTATCTACTAAAACAAGGAAAACAAATATGCCGCCTTTTTTAAGGGACAAGGAATAACCGGCTTACGCCGGTTATCTTATGTTTGGATTGGTTTGAAGTGCAGGTGGGTCAGGCTACATAAGCGTGATAGGTCAGGGGTAATAGAATACAATAACAGAGGTATATAGACAGAGCAGGGTAATAAATAATCATAAGTATATTGCAAAATAAGCAAAAATAGTGTATATTTGTGATTAGGTTTACTAAAACCAACATGAGTACCAATCAAAAACCCATTAGGCTTCTCGATCGTTCTACGGGCGAGAATCTGACGGAGCTAACTGCCGAGCAATTACAACGCATCGGTGAATTAGCTCTGGAACGTTGATGTCACTTTGTAAGCCAGTCCGGTTTACAATGCGGTGCGGCAAAAACGTAGAAAAACAGCGGTAGCATATACCGCTGTTTTTCCTGTACAATACACGCTAGAAAAGAGGTTTTACCAGATGAATCCCAATCAGGTTATAAGTGACGCTAAAAGTAAATTTGATGCTGCAGTGCAGCATTATGGTGAGCAGCTGAAGAGCCTGCGGACGGGCCGGGCAAGCGCTAGTATGCTGGACGGCGTAATGGTAACGGCTTACGGCCAGCCTATGCCGCTTAACCAGGTAGCAAATGTGACGGCGCCAGAAGCACAATTGCTACAGATTACACCGTTCGACCCGAGCAATATTCAGGCAATTGCTGGTGCTATCCGTGATAACCCAAGCCTGGGTATGAACCCGAGTGATGACGGCCGCGTAGTGCGCGTGCCGGTCCCGGCCCTTACCGAAGAGCGCCGCCACGATATTGTGAAACAACTGGGTGGCAAACAGGAAGATGCCATGATCGCGCTGCGTAACGTGCGCCGCGACGCAATCGATGCAGTCGATCAGGCTAAAAAAGACAAAGAGATCGGCGAAGATGATGCCAAACGCCTGCACGGGCAAGTGGAAGATGCCATGAAAACTGCACAGGGTCAGATAGAAGCTGCCAGCAAGGCTAAAGAGGCCGAAATCATGACGGTATAAAACCTGCGGGTTTTAGATTTCCTTGAATTTCCCTAAAGCTTATAATGAGTTTTGATGAGTGAGGTACAGGGGCTGCTGCCCGAAGCATTGCGGGAGCAGCGCGATGCTATAGATGCGCATTTGCATGCGTATATTGAAGACGCGCCCGACACACTGGAACTGGACCCATCGGCCAATGGCCAGCGGGCGCTGAGAATGCTGGGCGGGTTTGCGCTGCGCCCCGGGAAGCGGCTGCGTGGCATATTGGGCATTACGGGCTATGAAATGTTTGGGGGTGGGGACCATGAAACGGCGTTGAACCTGGCTGCGGCGGTTGAACTTGCTCAGGCATATTTGCTGGTTGTCGACGATGTGATGGATCGGTCTGAGTACCGGCGCGGCGGCCCGACAGTACAGCGGCAATTCCGGGACCAGCTAGAGGGTGATGATTTTGACACCAAAGACGGCGGTCATCTTGGCGACATGCTGGCACTAAACGTGGCGCTAGTGGCACAACACCTAACCGCGGGTTTGCTGGAGCGGCTTGGCGAGACGCCGGAGCGTACGCGAAAAGCCCGCACATTATTCCACCGGAATATGGTGGAGACCGGTTTGGGGCAGATCGATGATCTGTACCACGCTGCTGGGCAGTCTATTACTACGGCAGACATTCTGCGTATGTATAGGCAGAAAACTGGTTGTTACACCTTTGTAAACCCACTACAGATGGGTGCGGCATTGGCTGGAGCTAGTGACGAAACGCTAGAGAAACTACGTGAGTTTGGTTTGTATGCGGGGCTGGCCTATCAAATACAGGATGATGTCATTGGTATGTTCGGCAATTCCGCAGAGACTGGTAAATCGGCGATGGACGATCTGTGGGAAGGCAAGCGTACGCTGCTGATGCACTATGCGCTTGAGCGCGCCAGCGAACCGCAGCTGGGAATAATTAAGGCAGCGTTGGGCAACCCAACTGTCACGCCTGAACAACACGCGGCAGTACAACGGGTACTGGTGGAAATTGGGGCTTGGGATTACGCTGAGCGCGAAGCTAATCGCTCCATAGAAGCAGCGCGGCAGGTGCTGAGCGATCAGCCCGGCTGGGATAAACGGGGCAAACTAGCTCTGAGTGGGCTATTGGACTATATAACCAACAGAAACAAGTAATATTTTCCTGAGAAACTACAGCCGAGTACGGTATACTGGTACTAACATATGGGGATATTTTTACTGATAGTCGGTCTGGTGCTGTTTATTGGGCTGGTGGTTACTCACGAGCTGGGGCATTTTTGGGCTGCCCGGCGCGGCGGCGTAGATGTCGAGGAATTCGGCGTATTTTTCCCGCCGGCTCTGTATCGCCGCAAAACGAAAGGCGGCTATGATTTTACGGTGAACCTGCTGCCGCTCGGTGGTTTTGTGAAGCTAAAGGGCGAACACGATAGCGATACAGAGAAGGGCAGTTACGGCGCGGCGCGTACTCGCACCAAAGTAAAGATTATGCTGGCCGGCGTGTTTGTGAACCTCGTCACGGCATTAGTCTTATTTACGGTGCTGGCGCTGGTGGGCATGCCAAAACTTATCGACAACCAGTTTACTGTTAAAAGTGACACGCATATCGCAAAGAACGAAGTGCTCATAAGCTATATCGAACCGGGCAGCCCGGCCGCGAAAGCGGGGCTACAGCTGCGTGACCAGCTCACAAATGTCGGCGGCAGGGCGGTTACAACTTCGGAAGATTTGCCGGGCCTTACAAAGCAGTTTGCGGGCGAACCCACTAAGATTACTTATGTGCGAAATGGCAAAGCTGCCTCGGCAACGGTAACATTCCGCTCGAAGGGTGTCGTAGCGGCCAGCCAGAAAACCAACGACCCTAAAGGGTATTTGGGTATCCAGCCGGCCGAATTCAGGTTGCAGCGTTCTACTTGGTCTGCGCCGGTGGTAGCGGTGGGCTTGAGCACGCAGCTGACGGCACTGACGTTTCAGGGGTTGGGTCATGCGCTGGCGGGTTTGGGCGGTATATTCGCCGGGTTCTTTACTGGTAATCATGCGGCGCGGGAGAATGCTCAGACAACTGCTAGCGGACAGGTGTCGGGGCCGGTTGGCATATTCGTGCTATTGAAAGACGGAAGCCTGCTGGGGTACCAGTTTATGCTGCTCATCATTGCTATTATTTCGCTGACGCTCGCGGTCATGAATGTGCTGCCTATACCGGCACTCGACGGTGGCCGGTTGTTTGTAATGCTTCTATCGCGGCTGTTTAAAAAACAGGTTTCACCCAAGGCCGAAGAGGCTATTTACGGGACTGGCTTTGCCGTCCTTATACTGCTCATTACCGTAATCACCATTGTCGATGTTAAACGATTCTTCTGAACCAGTGCATACTATACCGTATCGGCCTGAAGGTACGCAGACTCCTAAGCCAAGGCGCAAAGCGCTCAAAAAACCTGAAGTCCAAGCTGACCCGTCGGGCAAAAGGGTACCCTGGAGCCCATTTACAGGTGTCGTGTACGCACTGGTAGTGTATTTTGCGGCGCAGCTGGGCGCATCGATGCTGGTTATCATCTACCCGCATCTAAAGGGGTGGAACCAATCAGCTGCGAATTATTGGCTCGATAATTCCGTGGTCGCGCAATTCTGGTTTGTATTGTTTGCCGAAGCACTAACGTTCGGGGCTATGTGGTGGTTTATCCATTGGCGTGGCGCGAAGCTACGCGCCATTGGCTGGCGCAAACCTCGGTGGAGAGATCCAGCGTATGCCATGTCTGCCTTTTTCATATATTTCCTGGCCTACGCACTGTTGCTTACTATTGCTACCCATCTGTTTCCCTCGCTTAACGTCAACCAGAAGCAAGATCTGGGCTTTCAGGGCGCAAGCGGTAACAGCAATCTGGCGTTAACATTCCTAAGCCTGGTGGTCTTGCCGCCGCTGGTCGAAGAAACGGTGTTCCGCGGGTTTGTATTTACGGGGTTACGCAACAAGCTCAAACCGGTTTGGGCGGCGCTTATCACGAGCTTGCTGTTTGCCAGCGCACACCTGGAATTCGGCAGCGGTAAACCGCTGTTGTGGGCGGCAGGCTTGGATACGTTTACGCTGAGCCTGGCGCTGTGTTATTTGCGGCAGAAAACCGATAGTTTATGGCCGGGCATATGCCTGCACGCACTCAAAAACGGCGTCGCGTTTTTAAGCCTATTCGTAATAGCGGCACATTAGAGTACAATAGGGCGTAATGAAAATCCTCGGCTTTAATTTTGTGAGCATTATTCCGCCCCGGCGGTAATTTTTTCATTTCCCAGTATAATTTCTGTAAGCCTAAGAGGATATCACTATGCGTTCAACGCAACTATTTACTAAAACAAGCAAAACAGCACCCGCTGATGAGGTAGCCAAAAATGCGCAACTGCTCATTCGGGCAGGGTACGTGCACAAAGAAATGGCCGGCGTATACGCCTATCTGCCGCTCGGTTTACGGGTACTAGAAAACATCAAACAGATTGTACGTGAAGAGATGAATGGCATTCAGAGCCAGGAGTTGATTATGACCGGTCTGCAACGCCGCGAACTGTGGGAGACCACCGGCCGCTGGGACGACAAAGTCGTCGACATTTGGTTCAAATCAAAGCTCAAAGATGGCACGGATGTCGGATTTGGCTGGTCGCACGAAGAACCAATTGTGGACATGCTGAAGCATCACGTAGAGAGCTACAAAGACGTACCGATGAGCGTGTACCAGTTCCAGACGAAGCTACGGAACGAAACACGGGCCAAGAGCGGCATTATGCGCGGCCGCGAGTTTGTCATGAAGGACATGTATTCGTGCAGTGCTACTGCGGAGCAGCACGAAGTGTTTTATCAGGCAGCAATCGAAGCTTACAAGCGGGTATACGACCGGCTGGGCATCGGTGCTGACACATACGTGACATTTGCGAGCGGTGGCGCCTTTACGCAGTTTAGCCACGAATTCCAGACTATTTGCGACGCAGGCGAAGACGTCATATACCTGCACCGCGAGAAGAATATCGCCCTCAACGAGGAAGTGATGGACGATGAAAACCTGGCCAAGCTTGGCCTGAAGCGCGAAGAGTTGGAACAGGTGAAAACGGCCGAAGTCGGCAATATATTCAACTTTGGCACCCAAAAGAGCGAAGCTATGGACTTTGCGTACACCGATGAAAACGGTGAAAAGAAATTCGTGCATCTCGGTTCGTACGGCATTGGTGTTACGCGGGTCATGGGCGTCATTGCCGAAAAACTCGCCGATGACAAGGGCTTGGTATGGCCGGATAACATTGCGCCGTTCCAGGTGTATATCGCGCGGTTAGGTACGGACGAGCCAGTAATTGCGGCCGCGGATAAACTGTATGATGATTTACGGACCGCAGGCGTAGAGGTACTGTACGATGATCGTGACGCCCGGCCGGGCGAAAAATTTGCGGATGCCGATTTGCTTGGTATACCGCACAGAGTAGTGGTGAGTGCAAAGACGGTAGAGCAGGGCTGCTTCGAATACAAGAAGCGGACTGAATCAGAGAGCTCTATGCTGACTGTAGAAAAACTGAAAAGCGTCTTGACCGGACAGGAGTAAGGGGATACTATACCTCTCACCAAACCGGTAATGACGCTGCAAGACGGATGGTCGTTGATTGTATAAGGAGATAAATGATGAAGAAACTGTTCCACCTGACTCAGTCGGGCATAGATGAATTAAAAGCAGAGCTAGCTGCTCTGAAACTGAAGCGTGTAGTAACTGCCGAGGCTATTAAAGTGGCCCGCGAACTGGGTGATCTGGCAGAAAATGCTGAATACCAGTCGGCCCGTCAGGAGCAGGAGCGCACCGATGGCCGTATCGACGAAATCGAGCACATCCTGGCAAATGTGGATGTCATTAAGGCCAGGGGCACCACGCAAGTAGGCCTGGGCTCGACCGTGACGCTAAAAGGTGCTAAACGTGACATGGTGCTGCAGGTGGTAGGCACTATTGAGGCCGACCCGCTGGCTCAGAAAATTTCTGACGAATCACCTATTGGCAAGGCATTGCTCGGCAAAAAAGAGGGAGAAGACGTCGAGATCGTGACTCCGGCCGAAACGCTCCACTACAAAATTGCTAGCATTTCATAGTTCAAGACTTACTACAAACACGGCTTCCGGATAGGAAGCCGTTTTTGTTTTACAGGTAATGCCTCTTTACCTCTGGCGTAATCTGGTAAAGTCGAGTAAGCTAGAGGGTGATTATGCAATGGTTAAACACTATCGTAGATGAAGTCCTCGCCAAACACCCGGAGGGCGAGATTTTGATTGAATCCGGCAGCTCTCCGAGCGGCACGTATCACTTGGGCCATTTGCGCGAACTGGTTACCTGTGACGCAATCCTGCTGGAGGCCCGTCGTCGTGGCCGCCAGGTGCGCCACATCCAGTTTGTGGACGACCTGGATGGTCTGCGTAAAATTCCGGTCAACATCCCGCCCGAATACGACCAATACCTTGGCCGTCCCATATGCGACATCCCGGCTCCAGATGGATCGGATCGTTCCTATGCAGATTTCTTTTTACAAGGATTAATCGATGCCTGTGCGACGTTAGGAGTAGAGGTCGGATACGTACATGCCAACGAAAAATACCGCGAAGGCTGGTACGTGCCGGCCATCGAACGTTCGCTGCAACGCATCCCGCAAACGCGCCAGGCGCTGGAAAAAGTTTCCGGCCGGCAGCTCGAAGACAGCTGGTCGCCGATCCAGGTCATGGAGAACGGCCGGCTTAAAAAGCGGCCTTTTGTGGGACTCGATATCACTGCTAGGACGGTGCAATACCAGGACGCCGAGGGTGCTACCCAGACCATAGGCTACGAAAAGGGCGACGTAAAACTAGACTGGCGTTTGGACTGGCCCGGTCGCTGGTGGCTGCAACAGGTTTCGGTGGAACCGTCTGGCCGTGACCACATGACCAAAGGCGGCTCGTATGACACTGGTGTCGAAATCATGCGCGATGTTTACGAAAGCGAAGCTCCGTACCCGGTGGCCTACGATTTCATCAATATGGTGGGCGACACCAAAAAGATGAGCGCCAGCAAGGGAACGGGGCTGGATGCGATGGAAGGGGCCAGTATTATGCCGCCCGAAGTCGTGCGCTACTTTATCTTGCGTTCTGCGCCGTCGAAGCGGCTGTATTTTGACCCGATAAACGGCGTGGTGCAGCTGATGGACGAATTTGCCGCCTTCGCTGCCAAAACCGACAAAACCGAGTCCGAACAGCAGCTGTGGTATATCTGTACTCGCGGCCAGGCAGCGCAGCGCAGCGTGAGCCGTGTGCCGTTTTCGCATCTGGTAGCCAGCTACCAGGCATCGCTTCGCGATGCCGATAAAACGCTGGATGTCATAAAGCGCACCGAATATGCGCAGGTGGCCGGTGAAGACGCCGAAATTATCCGTAACGAACTGAAATTCATTGATGAATGGCTGGAGCGCCGCGCACCCGAAGACGTAAAATTTGCACTGCAAGATTCCGTCGATGCCAGCCAGTTTAACGACGCCGAGAAAGCTCTGTTCAAACTGCTCGCCGCTAAAATCCAGAACGCTCCGGCGGATGCCGACGGCAACTGGTTCCACACCGCTATCTACGAATGCAAAGACGAAACCGGCCTGGAGCCGAAAATAATGTTTTCCGCACTGTACCGCTTGCTCATTGGCAAGCAGTCCGGCCCGCGCGCCGGTTGGTTCCTGAGCATTTTGCCCCGTGACTGGCTGGTGGCTCAGCTCGAAAAAGCTAGCTAGTCTCGTTATACACAACAAAATACCCTGCATACAGCAGGGTGTTTTGACAGCTACAAAAAGACGCCTACTGGTTTACGCGGCGCTTTAGGCGCAATGTGTTTACGGCGTACCCGGCGATCAGAGCGCCAAGTACTGCCAGCGCAGCCGTCAGGCCGGTACTACCGGTGTCGGGCAGGTTGGGGGAGTAACGGCAGGAGTAGGGGTGGCCGGTGGCAATACTGACCATTTAGCTATACAATGTATAGTAATATGGAAATCATAACTGACGAGCATTTTCAGGAACTGATCGACAAAGCGTTCGACAGCTTGCCGAAAACGCACCGTGACCGAGTACAGAACGTGGCGATATTGTTTGCCGATACACCAACCCCCGAGCAGCGCTACGAACTGCAATTGCGCCACGACCAAACGCTGCTAGGGCTGTATCAGGGTATCCCGCTCAGTCAGCGGCAGGGGCGAGCGAGCATATATCCAGACAGAATCACGCTCTTCAAATTACCGCTGCTTACCCAGGCGCAGGATCTGCCGGGTCTGCAAGAAGCAATCCGTCATACGCTGTGGCACGAAATCGCGCATTATTACGGTCTCAATCACGACCAAATCCATAACCTGGAGTAGATTTCCTAGTGCGTTCGGTCGCAGACCGGAAAAGTAGCAAGCCATCGCCGTAAGGCGAGGCTTGCAGAAAAACCCTTTAGGGTTTGTCTTCAGGCCATGAATGTAGCCTCTGTTCTCCGCCGTGAGGCGAAGTGCATCCCCTGTCTAACGAAGTTTTCGGCGTAGCGGAGGTATACTGTAAGAGTAATCTGATATTTGGGAGGGATAATGGACGAAAAAATCACTGTGGCTGTAATCGAGGGTACTACCCGGGCGCAGCGTGAATCTATTAAAGCGTCTCGCTATGTTGCGGACTTTGCGGGCAAATTGCCGGGCGTGGAGGTCATCTTTGTTGACCCGGCAGACTTTAATTTTCCGGGCGACGGCAACGATCCGGAGGGCAAAGACCCGCGTTACGGCGAGATTGTCGGCAAGGCAGATGCGTTTTTTATCGTGACGCCCGAATACAATCACAGTTTTCCGGGCAGCCTTAAACGCATGCTCGACAGCGAACTGGAACTGTACAATCACAAACCGGTCGCATTTGCCGGTGTGTCTAACGGCAACTGGGGCGGTGTGCGCGCCGTGGAATCATTGCTGAACGCGGTGCGGGAAACGGGTCTGGTGACACTCAGTTGGGATGTGTATTTTCCGCGTGTGCAAGATATTTTTGACGAGAACGGCATGATACACGAAGACCAGCGGGAACGCTACGAGCGTAACTTGGGCAAGCTGTTCGACGAGCTGCTGCTTTTTGCCCGCCTGTTCAAGACCATTCGTTAGACGCCTGCGTGCTTTGGCGGGTTCGGGGTCTATCCACGAGGCGGCCGGAACGCGTATACTGTGGGCAGATAACAAGGAGGTACAAAATGAAAGCAGTATGGAATGGCACCGTGGTTGCCGAGGCCGACAAAGATGATCTGATTTATATCGAGCAGAATTGGTATTTCCCGCCAGCGAGCGTTAATCAGGATTTCCTACGCAAAAGCGATACTCCTTACGTCTGTCCATGGAAGGGTGTGTGCCAGTATTTTGATGTTGGCGAGGGTGAAAACTGGAGCAAAGACAACGCCTGGAGCTACCCGGAACCAAAAGAGGGCGCGGTTGATATTGTGCACAAAGACTTCGCAAACTATGTCGCCTTTTGGCGTGATGTAACAGTAAGCGAATAGTAATGAAAACAATGGTTATATCGGCCCGAACGTGTTGATGGAAATGGGCCTGGCATTTCATTTGCAGAAGCCCATATACGTGCTGAATCCGATCACCAAAGAAATGCCGACGTACGAAGAAGTGCTTGGCATGGGGCCGATTGTATTGGACGGCGATATTGCCGCGATCTCTACTGAACCGGCTGTAGTGTAAGTTCGCTGCCGCCGAGATTGCTGGCAAAGTAGCTGTCATGGGAAATATACAGCAGGGCGCCGTGGTAGTCGCGCAGCGCATTTTCCAGTTCCTCGATAGATGGTAGATCTAAGTGGTTGGTTGGCTCATCCAGAATGAGCAGGTTTGGGTCGCCAGCCAGCATTTTTATAATCTGCAATCGTGCTTTCTGCCCGCCGCTCAGGTCGTTTACTAATGTTTTGCCGTCTTCGTAGGGGTTGAACAGGTAGTTGCCCATGGTACGCATCACCGCTTCATCGGTACTCGGTAGCTCCAACTCGTCGTATATATGTGCGATGGCAGCACCCAGGGGCATTTGTAACAGCTCGTGTCCCGCTTCTTGCTCGTAGATACTTAGGCGTAAACTACGGTCGCAGAATATGCCGCCGGCGCGCCAGGTGTCGGCTCGCTTTTCGTCGGCCGCGGCTTCTATGGCTCGCACCAGGGTGGTTTTACCGGCTCCGTTACGGCCGATCAACCGTAAACGATCGCCGTGTTGCAGCTGGAGATTGACCGGCTGGAACAGGGAAGTGTTGCCATAGCCGAGTTCCAGATTCTCGACGCGTAGCAGTTCTTTGCTGTGTTCGTGGGTAGACGTTTTGTGCAGCTTTATATTTTTGGCTTTGAATTTGTCGTAGTTGTCGCTGACCTTTTTATTCAGGGTGGCAGCGCTTTCGCGGTCGATCCAAAAATTCGGTTCGGTCATGGCCGCTTCCACATCGGCATATTGTTTCATCAGGCGCTTTTCCAGCGGGATGAACGGGTTAGGGGTTTTGCTGGTACTGGCTTTTTTGGCACGGACGCTCTGGATTTGTTTGTGCAGGTTTTCCAGCGTGCGTTGCGCAGTGGCGTAATCGTGCATTTGCGTGGCGGCGGCCTGTGTGTTTTGCGCCAGGTAGTCGCGGTAGTTGCCCGTGTAGGCTTCCGCGCCGCCGTTTTTGATGTCGATTATCCGGTCTACGAACTGCAACACGTCGCGGTCGTGGCTAATGACGACTACCGCGCGTTTCACGTTTTTAAACCAGTCTAAAAACGCCGCTTTGGCGATGTAATCCATGTGGTTCGTCGGTTCGTCTATCAGCGCCAAGTCGGCGTCCGAATGTTCGACGATTATCAGTTCCACAAACCGTTTCTGGCCGCCGGAAAGCTTCGACATTGGCCGGTTAGCCGCTTCGTGTAGCTGGTAATCTTCCAGCGATTGCTGTACCACGTCTTCGATATTGTAATAATCCAGCACGCCAAACCGCTCCAGCGCTTCGCTGTATGTGGTAATTTTGCGTACGTCATCACCCATGTGCTCTGGATATGTGTCGATGATGTGCTTCAGGTGTTTATATTCAGGCAGACGGTCCAGTATGTATTCCAGTACGGTCGTATCGCCCAGATCGGTGTGCTCCTGCGCGGTTACGATTACGCGCGCTCCCGGCTGCGCCACCACGGACCCGGCGAAATCCGTATCCTGCCCGGTGAGCATACGGAACAGGGTGGTCTTACCCACGCCGTTGCGCCCGATGATGGCGACCTTTTCGCCTTGCTCCACATGCAATTTCAGACCCGAAAACAAATGTTTCGTGCCCATGGATTTTTCGTCGATATTTGCAGTTAGCAGCATAACAGGGGTAAGTATAGCAGATGGAAGTGATTCTGCCTGAACCGGGGCTAGACTTCTTTGAAGCGCGCGGCGAATTTCTGTCGCAGCTTGGTAATTTTGGGGTTAATAATAACTTGGCAATAACCTACACTCGGGTTTTTGCTGTAAAAATCCTGCTGGTCATCGCCGCCTGGCCAGAACTTTTCATAGGGCACAATTTGCGTGACTACCGGGTCGGTCCATAATTCCGTTGCGAAATGCTGCGCCATATCTTCGGCGGTCTCTTGCTGTTTATCGCCGTGGTAGAAAATTACCGAGCGGTATTCATCGCCCACGTCGTTGCCTTGGCGGTTAAGCGTGGTAGGGTCGTGCATCACAAAAAATATTTCCAAGATCTCGCGGTAGCTGATTACGCCCGGATCAAATGTGACCTGCACGACTTCGGCGTGCCCGGTTTTGCCGCCGTACACCTCGGCCATAGTCGGATTTTCGGTGCGGCCGCCGCTGTAGCCGGATTCCACTTTAGTGACACCCTGAATCCGTCGGTAAAACGCATCCAGACACCAGTAACATCCACCGCCTAGCGTTGCAATTTCCATACCACCTATTCTAATGGGATTATCGCTAATGTCTACTAAAACACCTCGACCCAAAAAGAGTTCAATAACACATAATTGTATTTTATATATCATTATGCTAATGTATATACTATGACAATGTTGCAAGAGCCATCACCGGTTACGACCCAATATTATGAGGATGGTGAGCTATTACATGCATCTCCGGAAGCTGAGACTAAGCTACCGGATATTACTTTTGTTTCGCCACTGCTTAGCACTCTGCACGGCAAAGTGCATGGTGGGCTAGTAGCGGAATTTCATGCTCCCCCTAACGTTGGTTTGCCAACCGAGATGGTGAGACTAGAATCGTACTACAACAACATGCAGGATCATGACCTGACTGGAACATGGAAAATCCATCAAGTTAATCATCCCCCTGTGTATGTGCGTTCTGGATTGCGATATGGCGAGGAAGATCCTGCCCTAAAAGATAAACCGTTTATATCTTTGAGCCAGTCTATGAAACCGGTGGAAGATCCTTTCTCTCCGGATCGACTTGATCTTGACCGAGAGGCTCAAGTTGTTGAACTCTTGCGTCTGGCCACGAATGAATATAATAAAAATAAAACACAACAGGATCAGACAGGTGAACATGCCGAACGTCGGCACCGCTTCTTAGGTGGGCTATTTTTGCCGCACCGACGCAAGCAGTCCGAATAAGCGGTTATATATGCTATAGTTTAGGCTATGGTACAGAGGAAAACGGGTGTGGACGGCAGTGCGCTAAAGCGCGCTGTTATTTTTGATTTCGACGGAACTATTGCCGACAGTCTGCCGGCAATTATTGCTGTGACTGAAGACCTGATTGGCCGTACAGAACCGTACACACCGGCGCAGATTGACGAAATGCGGGATCTCTCCATACCTGACCTCTTGAAGGTTCTAGGAGTGCCGAAGTGGAAGGCATTCGTACTACTATTCCGTGGACGGCGGATGCTAAAGGAGCATATGCACGGCATAGACGTTCACACAGGGATGCGTGCAGCGATACAACAACTGCATAGCGCTGGCGTACCATTGTATGTGCTAAGTAGCAACAGCACCGAAAACGTACAGAAATATCTGCGGTGGCACAAACTCGAACAGTATTTTTCGGGAGTGTATGGTGGTGTGAGTGTGTTGGGTAAGGCGCCGCGCCTGCTCTCATTGCTCAAGAAAGAGCAGATAGATACCCAAGCAAGCTGGTATGTAGGCGACGAGACCCGGGATGTTATCGCGGCTAACGCGGTGGGCTTGAATATGGCGGCAGTTAGCTGGGGCTACAACACCCACGGCGCATTGGCCACCCACGGCGCAAATGCAGTAGTAGATACGGCCGAGGAATTGTTAAATGTTTTGGAGCAAGCATGGAAGAAGTAACGATACACAAACTGGTACACGGCGGACAGGGGCTGGGCGAGCTGTCCGATGGCCGCAAAGTGTTTGTGTGGAACGCGCTGCCCGGTGAAACGGTGCGCGTGGAAATTATAAAGAAAAAACGCAGCTATGCCGAGGCGATTGCCCGGGAAATCGTGAAGGCATCACCGGAGCGGGTTGAGCCGAGCGAGGAAAATTACCTGGCCACCAGCCCGTGGCAGATGATGAGCTTCGAGGCCGAAAACAAATACAAAGCCGAAATCGTACGGGAGCTGTTTGCACACGAAAAGGTGGTAATACCGGAATTTGATGGCGTTGTGCACGATGACCGGCAGTGGAATTACCGGAACAAAATGGAATACAGCTTCTGGGGTGATGACGACGGCCTGCATTTGGCCTTGCACATGCGCGGCAGCCATGGCAAGCAGATCGTAACAGGGAGCAAACTGGCTGTGCCGGCATTGGACGAGGGTGCTCAGGCGGTACTGGCCGAACTACAAAAATTACAGCCGCGGGCAGGAGATTTGAAGACAATAATTGTTCGGTCTTCGCAAAATGGTGATGTGGTAGCTGCACTGTACACAAAACTTGCCAGCTTTACAAAAATAGGCCTGCCGAAGCAATTAAAAGGCTTGCGTGTGTACCACAGCAACCCTAAAAGCCCGGCATCGGTTCCAACGAAGCTTCTGTACGAACTGGGCGATGCAACACTACAGGACGAACTGCTCGGCAAGCCATTCGTGTACGATGTGGACAGCTTTTTCCAGGTAAATATACCGATCTACGAGAAGGCGCTTGCGCGCATTAAGGAGCACTGCCAAGGGGACCCTGTAGACATGTATTCCGGCACCGGCAGCATAGGCCTGAGCGTTGCACAAAAATGGACGCAGCTGGTGGAACTGGACCCGGCCACCATAGCAATGGCACGGCTGAACGCCGCCAGGAGCGGTATTGATGCAGAAGTAGTGGAGGCGTCTACCGAAAAAGCGTTGGACTACATCGTGGGCGGCAAGCCGGTCATTTTCGATCCGCCGCGTGCCGGGTTGCACGCCAAAGTTGTCGAAAAATGCCTGGAAACGCTGCCGCCGCAGATCATGTATCTCAGCTGTAACCCGGCCACGCAGGCCCGGGATTTGGCCATGTTGCAAGAAAAATACACCATCCGCTTTTTTGAAGTTTATAACTTTTTCCCACGCACGCCGCACATCGAAGTCCTGGCGATTCTTACGGCTACATAGCGTATTTTACGGACATTCTTTCTTGCCTGTAGCAATCGGTGGTATGTCTTATCGGTAAAATGTTAGAATAGACATATATGGATTATTGGAGGGAACGGTCGCAGCCGTATCAGCCGGGGCAGAGCGCGCCGTTTAAAGTCAGCCGCAGCAAAATAGAGCTGTACAAACAGTGTCCGCGCTGCTTTTGGCTAGACGTGAGGCTAAAAATTACGCGGCCGAGTTCGCCGCCGTTCAACATAAACAAAACCATCGACGAACTGTTCAAAAAAGAGTTCGATGTGCACCGCGCGGCTGGCACGCCGCATCCGATTATGACTTCTAACAAGCTAAACGGTGTCATCCCATTTGCGCACAAAGACATGGACACGTGGCGTTACACGTTTACCGGTGTAATTGCGCTGCATAAACCTACTAATTTGCACGTGTTCGGAGCGGTGGATGACGTGTGGGTGAACGACGCGGGCGAGCTGATCGTGGTGGATTACAAAGCTACCAGCAAAGACAAAGATGTGGGAATCGACAGCGGCTGGCAAATTAGCTACAAACGGCAGATGGAGGTATACCAATGGCTGCTGCGGCAAAATGGTTTTGAGGTGAGTGATACCGGCTATTTTGTGTACGCCAACGCGCGGATGGATATGGATGATTTTGGCGATAGGCTGGAATTCAAAACAAAGTTGATTCCGTACAAAGGCAACGACGAATGGGTGGAACCGACGCTGGCCGAAATGAAAGCGACTATGGACGGCGAAATACCGGCGGTGGGGGAGAGCATCATGGGCGGCGTGTGCGAGCACTGTGACTATGCGCGGCGGCGCACTGAGCTTACGCTACAGTACGTGCAAAAGCTCAAGAAAAAGTAACGGGCTAGATTGCGGTTGGCGGCTGGGGTGCCGCGTTATCTTTGGTTGGGTCGAAAATCTTGAGAGTCATATCAAGTATAAGGTATACATACTGCGTAACTAATTACTGGAGAAACCGGTAGCAAGTTTTCCTTCATCGGGGCTGGCGCTGAGTGCTTGCAGGTACCATTTTTGGCTATGCGGTGGCTGAATGGTGTCGATACGGACGAAAAATGGGACCTTGAGTTTGCCGTAAACGTAAATAATTGCGACATGCCGGCCGTTGGCGTTGTTGGCCACGATTTGCTCGTCGACTTTGGGTTTGGTGTCGCCATACATCTGGCTGAACGTAACGGGCTCATCGGCTTGGAATGTCAAGGCACTATTGAGCTCGGCTGCAGTATGGTTGGCCCGAAAGCTTTTATCGCCAAAGGAGTAGATAAGGGCGGTGTTTTGTTTGCCCATGGCGGCCACGGTTTTATCGGCAACGACCCGCGCCTGGGCGACTTCGTGCTTAAGTTCCTGTCTGTGGACGATGAAGAGACTGAGGCCAACAATAATGGCTATGATAACGCCGAAAATGATCACGTCGGATAATTTCACCCCAAGTTTACGACGTTGCGGTTTGTCGTCGTGCAGTACCCTCGGTTCGTCTGTTTCTTCCATCGTCCCTTAACTTATACCACAAAATGTACGACGGGTACGAATGTCTTACGCTATACTGGTAGCCATGTTAGATATTCAGTTTATTCGTGACAAACCCGAACTCGTTCAAAGAAAGTCGGAAGAAAAGGGCTACAAAAATGTTCGCGTAGCAGAGTTGTTGGAGCTCGACACAGAGCGTCGCAGCAAGCTGACGCAGCTCGAAGAGCTTCGTGCACGGCGCAACACGCTGACGGCCGAAATGAAAGGCCGGAAGCCCGGCGAAGAGCAATTGGCCGCGGGCAGGCAGCTGAAGGAAGAGATCGCAGCCCGCGAGACAGAGCTCAAAACTATCGAAGAAAAATTCCAGCCGCTGATAATGGGCATTCCAAACACGACGTTTGATGACGTGCCGGTAGGCGGCGAGGAAGACAGCGTCGAAGTAAAAGTGGTGGGCGGCAAGCCCACGGGCGCGAAAGATCATCTGGATTTTATGACTGTCCGCGGCTGGGTTGATTTTGACCGCGGCGCGAAAGTTGCCGGCGCGAAGTTTTATTTTCTGAAGGGTGATTTGGCACTACTTGAAAACGCGCTGACCCAGTACGCGCTGGATTTTGTGACCAAAAAAGGCTTTACCTATATGACGGTGCCGCACATGGTAAACAGCCGGGTTGCGACTGGTACCGGGTTTGCGCCGCGCACCAGTGACCAAAGCGATGAATACTATCTGGAAGGCGAAGATTTGTCGCTGATAGCGACGGCAGAGATGTCACTGACAGGCTATCATGCCGACGAAATCCTGGACGAAGCCGATCTGCCGCTTTTGTATGCGGGACTAAGCCCATGCTACCGCAAAGAGGCTGGCACCTACGGCAAACACACGCGCGGACTGTTCCGGGTCCACCAGTTTAATAAACTGGAGATGTACGTGTTCACGCTGCCAGAGCAGAGTGCGGAAATGCACGAGCGTATTTTGGCAATCGAGGAAGAACTGTGGCAGTCCATAGGCATCCCGTACCATGTTATTAACATCGCCAGTGGCGATCTGGGCGCGCCGGCTGCTAAAAAATACGACATAGAATACTGGTCACCGGTTGATGAAAAGTACCGAGAACTGACGAGTTGCAGTAACTGCACCGATTTTCAGGCTCGTAATTTGAATATTCGCGTACGCCGTAAAGACGGCCGTGTCGAAACGGTGCACACATTGAACGGTACGGCAGTGTCGCTGGCGCGTTCGCTGGTAGTGCTGGTGGAAAACTTCCAGAACGAGGATGGAACATTCACGGTGCCGGCAGTGCTGCGCCCGTATATGGGCGGCCGGGAAACGTTGTAGGCGTACCGAAAGTTTTACGTTATGAAAATACAGCTGTCTGTCAGTGGGTTGGAACTGAGTGGTGAATTGGAAAAATACGCCAATGGAAAAATAACGCAGCTTGCGCGGCGGGTGCCGCGCAAGCTGCGCGAGGCAGCCGCATGTGAAGTACAGTTCACGCAGAAGCATAAGAAAGGGGTGAAGTTCAGCACCTGTAGCATTAGCTTTACCGTGGGCGAGACAGTGCTGCGTGCCGAGGAAACAACGCTGCACATGTATGCGGCGCTGGATATCGCTGCGGTACAAGTTGAGCGCCAGTTGGCGGACTACGTGGCGACACAGTATAGGCGCCGGTTGCGGACGCGTGTAAAGCACCATTTTCGTGGCGATAAGTAATTCTTAAACTCGTCGCAAAATACACTCGCCAACCTGGAATAAAGAGGGTACAATACATTTCAAGACTACTGAACTCACGGAGGATAGACTAGGAACCTATGAATGGTGTATTAAAACGGCTGCTCGGCGATCCGCAAGCTAAAACTATCAAGCGCTTGCGAAAGCGCGTCCGAGTTATCAACGATCTCGCTCCAAAATACGAAAAAATGGACGACAAAAAGCTGCGCGAGCAGACTGAAGCGCTTCGCAAGCGGCTCAAAAAAGAATCACTCGATGCAATTCTGCCCGATGCATTTGCGCTGGTACGGGAATCAGCCAACCGCACATTGAAGCAGCGCCATTTCGACGTCCAGCTAATGGGCGGCATCGTGCTGCACGAAGGTAACATTGCCGAAATGAAAACCGGTGAGGGTAAGACGCTGGTGGCGACGCTGCCGCTATACCTGAATGCGCTTGCCGGCAAGGGCGCTCATTTTGTCACGGTGAACGACTACCTGGCGCGCATTGGTGCCGGCTGGATGGGCCCGGTGTACGACATGCTGGGTATGACTGTCGGCGTTATTATTCCAGACCATTCATTTATTTACGATCCAAAATTTGTCGACGAAAGCCACGACGATCCACGGTTCAAGCACTTAAAACCATGCAGCAGGCAAGACGCATACGCGGCGGATATCACCTACAGCACCAACAACGAACTGGGGTTCGATTACTTGCGTGACAACATGGTGCGTGAAACCGAACAATTGCGACAGCGCGATTTGAACTTCGCTATTGTGGACGAAGCTGACTCCATCTTGATCGATGAAGCGCGTACGCCGCTTATTATTAGTGCGCCGAGCGTTACGCCGGGTAACGCCTACGCTCAGTTTGCTCGCACCGTCCGCCAGCTGAAGGCTGATGATTACGAAATCGACGAAAAGCGTAAAACCGTTATCCTGACCGACCAGGGCATCGACCGGATTGAAAAGATCCTTGGTATCGAGAACATCTATGCCAGCGAAAACATCAGGACTATTTATCACCTGGATCAAGCGCTGCGCGCGCAGACATTGTTCAAGCGTGACAAAGACTACGTCGTGACCAATGACGGCGAAATTGTGATCGTCGACGAATTTACTGGTCGCTTGCTTGCTGGCCGCCGCTACAACGAAGGCTTACACCAGGCTATCGAAGCCAAGGAAGGCGTGGAAGTGCAGCAGGAAAGCATGACGCTGGCCACGATTTCGTTCCAGAACTATTTCCGCCTGTACGACAAACTTTCGGGCATGACCGGTACGGCTATGACCGAAAGCGAAGAATTCCACCAGATTTACAAACTTGATGTGGTCGAAATTCCATCGAACCGGCCACTGGCCCGCGAAGACCGGACTGACCGCATCTACCGCAACGAAAAGGCCAAGTTTGCTGCTATTGTGGCCGAAGTAAAAGAGCGTCAAGCATCTGGCCAGCCGGTGTTGATTGGTACGGCTTCTATCGAAAAGAACGAGAAGCTCGGCAACCTGCTTAAAAAATCAGGCGTGGAGCACCAGGTGCTGAACGCCAAAAACAACGAACGGGAAGCCAAAATCGTGGCTGCTGCCGGCGAAAAAGGCGCGGTTACGCTGGCCACTAACATCGCCGGTCGTGGCACCGACATTGTGCTCGGCGACGGCGTAAAAGAACTTGGCGGCCTGTTTGTCGTGGGCAGCGAGCGCCACGAAAGCCGCCGTATCGACAACCAGCTGCGCGGTCGTGCCGGCCGCCAGGGTGATCCGGGCTTAACACAGTTCTACGTCAGCACCGAAGACGATCTGATGCGTATTTTTGGCGGCGATCGTATCGCCAGCATTATGAACCGGCTAAAAGTCGAAGACGACGTACCAATCGAGAACCGGCTTATCAGCAAAAGCCTGGAAAACGCCCAGAAAAAGGTGGAAGGTTTCCACTTTGACCAGCGTAAAAACGTCGTGCAGTACGACGATGTAATGAACCGCCACCGCAAGGCGACCTACGCTATGCGCAGGGAAATCCTGAAGGCCGACGATATCAGCAAACGTATAAAGGTGTATATAGAAGACGAAGTGAAAGCGCTGGCGGACAGTCCGCTGCGGTTGACCGAGGGCTTTGAACCGGCCCTGCGCGAGCTACTGCCACTGGACGAGGCTGCGCTGGACCGCGTGTTCGCAACCACGGCGGATAAAGTAAAAGATGTTTTGATTGAAGAATCGAAAGAGCTGTATGCGGGGCGTGAAGCTGCGTTTGGCAAAGATATCCTGCGCAAAGTGGAGCGTGATATTTACCTGCAGATTCTGGATAACTTGTGGATGCAGCACCTGGAAAACATGGACCACCTCCGCGAGGGCATTCACTGGATGAGTGTTGGCCAGCGTGACCCGCTAGTGGAATACCGCCGCCGTGGCCAGCTGATTTTCGAAGAAATGCAGTCTGCTTTGCGGCATGAAGTGGTCCGCGCACTGTTCCACGCGGAACCGGTGAGTGCCGAAGAGCTTGAACGCCCAATCGAAACCGAACTGACCCGTGCTGCACGCAACTCTATCAGTAATGCTAGCGAAATTATCGAAGGTGATGCCGAATTTGACGAGGGTGACTTCGCCGACAAAAAGGCTGCAAAGCAGCCTAAGAGCACGAGCGTACTGCGCAAAAAATCAAACAAAGCTGAGCGTCAGCGTAAGGCCAAAGCCAGAAAGCGAAAGTAGTGGATCGCTCAGACCTGCACATTTTGGGCGAAAATCTCCAGTCCGCACTCTCCGTACCTATAGTACGGCTCGCTTGCGGGCTTCGATTTTCATCCCAAACTGCACTATGTCTGAGCGATCCACTGAATAATCAGTAAAATATGAAACACAGTGTTGAAGAAATAATTTTGCAAAATGGTGCCAGGGGGCTGCTGGTGCATGTACCCGACGCCATGGTCTTGGATGTATATCTAAACTTCCGTGCCGGTGAATACCTGGTAGAGCGCGACAAGTGGGAGGCCCCCCACTTGATGGAGCATGTGCTGCTGGGCGCGAACGACACGTATCCGCGGGCGCGTGATTTTCAGGCTGAGGTTGAAAAAAACGGTGCATACAGCAATGCCAGCACTGATGTATACGACATAATCTACGAAACTGAATGTGCCGATTTCGAATGGGAGCGCGTGTTCAAATTGCTAATTTTGTCCATCGAGCACCCGTTGTTCCTGCAGGAAGAATTCGATGCCGAGTTTGGTAACGTTCGCGAGGAACTCAGCGCCCGGGCAAACAATCATTATCGCCAATTGGGCGCCGATACGCGCAAGGCGTACGGTTTGGTGGCGGAGACTGACCGCAAGCGTCTGGAACTTATGCAAAATGTAACGCTTGAAGACGTACGTGAACACTACCGCCGCACTCACACCACTGACAATATGCGGTTTGTGGTTGCAGGGAACATTGGCAAGCGCAAAAACACAATTATCCAAATGCTAGAGCGCATCGAACTGCCGCGCGGTGAACGGTTTGCTATGCCGGACGAAATCGTGAAACCGCTGACTAAACCTATTTGCATCCCCAATAACACCGTCGATACGATCTATTTTTACATAGACACCTTCATGAACCGTAGGTTAGAAGAGCGTGAAGTTGACGCACTAGGACTGATAAACGCCATCCTGACCGAAACGCTGTATAGCAAAATACTCGGTACCGCCCGTGAGCGCGGTTTGGTGTACGGCATGAACAGCGGATACCAGCAAATCAAACTCAGTAGCAACCTGTGGTTTGGCAGCCAGGTATCCGGCACGAACGCCCAGGCGCTTTTCGACATCGTAACCGAACAGCTGGGCAATCTGTTCCGCGGGGAGCTGGCCGAGGCTGATATCGCAGCGGCGCAGGCGTATGCTATCGGACGCTACCAGCGCAGCGCACAAACCGTTGCCAGCACCGCCAATGGTTACACGGGCCGGTACTTCTTCGACGACTACATAGATGATTACTACAAAATTCCGGAGCGTATTAAAGCGGTCACGAAACAATCAATTGTAGAAGTAACACGCGCTATGTTTGCTGATGGCATCGGCGGGTTAGGGCTGTATGGTAAGTGTGATCCAGAACTTGCCGTACAATTGAATGAGCAAATTGGCGGTCTCTGGAAATAGATTCGAAATCTCGCACTATTGCCTGAATAACAGATGCCAAACTATTGTAATCTTTACAACAGTTTGACAGATCGTTCCATAACTGGAGTGCGCCCGATAACTCCTATATACTGGTAGCGATGGAAGACGTACAAAAAACGGCTTTGGAGTTACAAGGGCTGATAGCTGCTGCTTTGGAGCGGCTGGATATTGATAACCTGTCGCATAAAAAATCCGCGTTGGACGCGGAGGCAGTCCAGCAAGATTTTTGGAATGATGCCGGGCATGCCCAGTCCGTAGCCAAAGAACAGGCGAAGCTGGAGCGGCGGACAAAGCCCTGGCTTGGCCTGCGGCAAGATGTTGCGGATGCCGTGGAGCTGTGCAGCCTGGGGGACACTACTATGCGGCCCGAACTGGAAAAGTCACTGGCAGATATCACAACTCGTTTCGATGCACTAAAAGAGGAGTTAAAATTTAGTGGCCCATACGACGACAACGACGCCATCTTGAGTATTCATGCCGGTGCTGGGGGGAGTGACGCACAGGACTGGGCAGGCATGTTGCTGCGCATGTATGTGCGCTATGCCGAGAAAGCTGGCTGGCAGGTCGTAACCGTGGACGAATCGGGCGGGGAAGAGGGCGGCATAAAAAGTGTTACGCTGGAAATATCCGGTGAATTTGCCTATGGCAAACTAAAGGGCGAGCACGGGGTGCATCGCCTGGTGCGGCTTAGCCCGTTCAATGCCGAAAGCCGCGAAACCAGCTTTGCCAAGGTAGAGGTCATGCCCAAAATCGATACGCCCGAAGCGATTGATATCGACGAGAAAGATTTGAAAATCGACGTGTACCGCAGCGGTGGTCATGGCGGACAGTCTGTGAACACCACCGACTCTGCGGTTCGCGTTACGCATATACCCACCAATATTGTAGTAGCCATCCAAAACGAGCGCAGCCAGCTGCAAAACCGCGAGACTGCCATGACTATCCTGCGGTCGCGTTTAGCCCAGCTGCAATTGGAGCAACACGCCGAAAAGGTCAGCGAGCTAAAGGGCCCGAACGAGCAAGCGGCCTGGGGCAACCAGATTCGTAGCTATGTGCTGCATCCGTACTAGCAGTTCATAGACCTCCGAACCCGCCACTAATCAAGCGACCCGGACAGTGTCCTGGATTGTAACCTGTAGCCATTCGTGGTTGCATACCTGGTATAC
>JAICKY010000022.1 GCA_025927655.1 Candidatus Saccharimonadota bacterium
AAGGTCCATATCTTTAGCAGTATGGTAGCCTTCTTGAAACTGGAGAAGATACGGCAAAGCACGGGGCAAACGTGGTACGAACAGAAGGCTGCTATTACCAGACCGGCAACAGCTGCTTATTTGGCAAACGCGTAGTTCCTGTATGTATAAACATTACAGGGAATTAAGCGAGAACTAGACCCCCTTCTTTTACTTATCTGGTATTGCGGAACCTATTATCTAGTAACCCTTTGCCTTACTGAGGCAGCGAGTTTTGACTTAGAGAACACGGCATTAACCCGGATGGGGCGTGCCCCGATGCCTCGGTCGATACATGTGGCGACATGGGGTCAGCCTCTTTTTGACGCCATTCTCACTCGCTCGCCGGGCGTGGACGTAGAGGCGTTCAAAACCGCTTACCATCCTGCCATTGCAGAGTTCATTGCCGACGGTCGTCTAGACAAAATACCGGTAGAAAATTACCATGCCCTTGACCAACTTATAGCCTTAGGAAAACTAGAGATGCTTGCCCAAAAGAGGATCCAATCAGTTGCCGAAATTCAGGAATACGGGAACTTAAAATTTGTTAAGCAAAATCAAATGGAGCTATCACGGTTGATGGCATCAGCCGTGGGCTAAACAATACCTATGTTGGCCGTCACCGAACACCCCATTGCATTTAGGCCCTGCCGCCTTTAAGGATCTTTTGTTATTTTGCTACTTAGTGCGCTTTATCGTATTATTACTCTGGAAAGACTGAAAACAAAAATGAAGATACCGCATTGGTTTAATAAGGGCAACAAAGCGCACGCTAGAAAAATAAGCAAACGCTCAAAAAGGAATTTAATTGGTGCGGCAATTGTAGCTTTGATTATCCTTGGAATCGGCACGCCTATTATATTAAATAATGAGCAAGCTGCCTCCGCTTTGCGGGCAGGCAAGAAATCTGATGACGACGGACACTATAGCCTGGCGAAGCAAAAATTGGAATCAGCACCCCAGACATTTGTTAGATCATCAATAAAGAAACAGCTAGCCACTGAGTTGGCACGGAATCGGCAGCTCGAGGACACCCAGCAAAAACTCAATGAAGCCAAGCGTTTATTGCAAGAGAACAAACCGGCAGAAGCGCAGAAGATTTTACAGGGCTTGCAATCTGATGATACGCAAAGTAAGCAGCTAGTTAGCTTGCAGAAAAGTGCTGCTTTGCAAACTGGGGCTGAAAATGCTGAATCTGGCGGAGGAAGTAATGGGGCTACCGGTTCACCGAGTGGTAGCACTGGCACCAGCAGTTCTGGCTCGAGTGGTGGTTCGCCCCCAGCGCCCGGCCCGTTGACAGGGATAGGCGTGGTGTCGTTTACGGCCAGCAGCAGCCCGGCCACTGCTTCGACGTGCAACATAAGCGGTGCACTGACATTTAGCGCTAACGGTACTGGTACGGTGAGCACAACTTGGTACCTAGTCAGCACTAAAAGCAGCAGCCAAATCGATAATCAAAATGACTTTACTTTTACAGCAGCCGGCAACCAAAGCGATAGCCAGAGTTTTAGCGGAACACAAGGACTAGAGCCAGGAGACAGTTATCGGGCCAGTGTGATCATAGCATCGGCTAGCAATCCGGCTATTACTGTAGTTGCGGGACCAATTACCATCAGCAGCTGTGCAGCGCCTCCCGCTCTTGCTGCAGAACAAGCAACTCCTTTGATGACTGCGATTACACCTGGAACTCCCACTGTCTACGAATCCCAGGACAGTATTTTCCCCAACGAATGTTCTGTCCAGGTGACAACGCCATATAGCGTCAACTCCAGCGGAACTGTTGAGGTCGTAGTCCTTGAGACTAGCGGCTCTTCGATTGGCTATACATATTATGATAAAAACGGCGTTACATCATTTAACGGTGCAGGAAGTACCAGCGACACATCATACTTCCGCCTACCCCATTTACCTGGCAACGCTCACTACACTACTACCGTAAAGTTGGTTGAAGTGAGCTCGCCAAACACGGTCTTCGCTACTACGGCACCAGTTAGTAGTGCTTGCGACTGATTAGAATTACGGGATTGCACGGTGCGTCAAAACGGGAGTATTTAATGCCCGTACTTATCACGTAGGCACTTATATACTTAATCCAACAAGCAGCTGGTGCCGCTGGAGTGGTTTGTAGCTGGGGTAGGTATGAAATGAGTTCAGTAGGTCTTTTGTCCTGCTCATGGTTTGAGCAACGTGTCTTGATATGCTGGTGTCACAATGACATTGCTGGAGAAACGCTGGAACCGGACGACCATATTGATGCTGGGGTGCATGGCTTTCCTGGTCGGGCTAGTGGCGGCACGCCGTCATATGACGGTAAGCGGCTGGTTCGTATTGCCGGGCGCTCTTTTTGGAGTGTCGTTGCTGCGTCGCAGGACCATCCTTACAACAGTCGCCGTTGTGGTGTTTGGACTGTTGCTGGGCGCATGGCGGGGTGGGGTGTATTTGCATCAGTTACAGCCCTACCGAACGCTGGCCATGCAAAAGGTTGATTTTACGGCTACCGCAGACATCGATGCGGTGTACGGCAAAAACAGCCAATTGGTGTTTGCGGTGCACGACGTGCAGTTTACATATCCGAAAAACGTACGGGTTCCGGGAACGATAAAAGTGAGCGGTTTCGGCGAAACAATGGTGTACCGGGGCGACCGGCTGGAGGTAAGCGGTAAATTGTATCCGACACGCGGCGCGAGCCAAGCAACCGTTTCATTTGCCAAACTAAAGAAAACGGGCTCGACCTCTTCCGTGATAGACACGGTGCGGCGAAAGTTTACGGCCGGGATGCAGAGTGCGCTGCCGGAGCCATTGGCATCGTTTGGGCTGGGGTTGCTAGTGGGGCAGCGCAACACGCTGCCGGCAGATCTTACCCAGGCACTACTAATGGTAGGGCTCACCCACATTATTGCGGTGAGCGGTTACAACTTGACCATTCTGCTCCAGGCGTCACGGCGGCTGATTGGCGATACATCGAAAGTATTTTCAACCGTGATGGCGCTGCTGTTGATATTCAGTTTTCTGCTGGTAGCCGGTGCTAGTGCCAGCATTGTTCGCGCGGCAGTCATCAGCATATTGGGCCTAAGCGCCTGGTACTATGGCCGCACGGTCCGGCCCCTAATGCTTATACTGCTAGCTGCAGCCGGCACGGCCTATGCAGATCCGATTTACTTGTGGGCGGATATAAGCTGGTATTTGTCATTTCTGGCGTTTTTTGGAATTTTGATAATCGGGCCGCTCATAACCCGTAAACTGTATGGCGGGAAGGAACCGCCGCTCATCCCGCAAATATTGATCGAAAGTGTCTGCGCCGAGGCCATGACTCTTCCACTCATACTATATATATTCGGGCAAATGTCGCTGGTGAGCTTATTATCAAACATGCTGATAGTTGCGCTGATACCGCTGGCCATGTTGCTCAGCCTGATTGCCGGGTTGGCAGGCATGCTGGCAGGAAATGTGGCGGGCTGGCTGGCGTGGCCGGCTCAAGTGTTGTTGACGTACATGATTGATGTGGTGAATATGCTCAGCCGGGTGCCGCATGTGTTTCAGCAAAACCGGTATCTATCCGCAGTGGATATGGCGCTTTGCTATACAGGCGTAGTTGCAGTGATTGGTTTGGCATATTTGGGCAGCAGAAGGCGCTTAAAATTCGGCCTTGTGGCGCTGGACAAGCGAAGCATAAGATGAAAAAACTGGTAATGTGGCCGACAACGCTTATACTGTATGGTAATGGAGGAGCGATTGAAGTTCGGAGCATTCAAGAGCCTGCAATCCGCAGGTGTAACGCGGCAATTTGCTAAAAAACGAACCATATTGTTCCAGGGAGAGATCCCAAACAGCGCCATGGTGCTTGCCAGCGGCCTGGTAAAAGTGTACGGAATAACTACCGGTGGCGATCAACGCACGGTGACGCTTCTGAGCGCTGGCGATATATTTCCGGTGGAATGCGTATTCGACAAGTCGCGTGTAAGCCTGTATTACTACGAGGCGCTTAGCGACTGCACGGTACTAAGCTTGTCAAAGAATCAATTTTTGGCAGCACTTGAAAGCGATGACGCGCTCAAAACGCAGGTTTTCCAATCTTACATGGCACACTACACTAGTGCGACTATGCATATCTATGCGCTCGAGCATTCACATGCACAGGAAAAACTAGTATACATATTGCAATATTTGGTGGCACGTTTCGGTGAAAAGCAGCCCAATGGCCTAACTAAAATAGCGTTGCGCCTGAGCCATCAGGATATTGCCGAGATGGTTGGGCTGACGCGTGAAACTACCGCTGTAGAACTACATCGTCTGAAGGACAGAAAGCTCATAGATTATCAGCGCTTTGCGTACTACGTGAATGTACCACTGCTGGTGCAGGCCACGGGAAGCGATGAGTTTGAAAATGTTGCGGTCTGAAAAAGGTAGCAAAACCATCTGACGCTAGCCTGGCAGGGGCGTGTATTTGCTATTTCATTGCCGCTCGTGCAGAATAAAAAATAGAAGGAAGGGGTGCAATAATCTTTTTGGGAAATGGGCGTTGTGAAAAAGACCTTAAGAAGTCGGAGCATCGGTTATGCGAACTGGCTTACAGACAGGGGTCTGAAACTACGTACAATAACAGAGTTAAAAGGAAGCGATAACAATATGGTAAATGTAAGCGACAAAGACTTGCAAGTCCTGATTATTGAAGACGAACAGTTGCTAAACGAGGCGTACGCCCGTGTGCTTTCTGCCGCCAATATTTCACTGCTGCGTGCTTATGACGGTCAAGAAGCCTTGGGTATTTTAAAGACCGAAAAGCCGGATATTATTCTATTAGATTTGCGGATGCCAGTCATGGATGGCATAGAATTTTTAAAGAAATTACATCCGAAGGAAAACCTTCCGGATGCTAAGATAATTGTGTTTAGTAACTACGACGACCAGCGCGAAATAGACGAAGCGTTTTCACTCGGTGCTATGCACTACATGCTGAAAGCATGGGCTACCCCCAATGAACTTATAAAACTTATCCGGGAAGTCGACAACGCATCACAGTCTGTTGCGTAACCTGAAATCCTAGCCGCGCAAGCGAAATTATTACACTTTCTAGGGCCGGTTTACTTACAGCGCCTGCCCAAAGCCCACCGTATACTATGACTAGTCCCATGGAAATCATGGGTGACAAAGGAGAGGAGGAGAACGGCATGGCTTTACACGACATTGAGAAGAAAATCGACGGTTTCATGCGCCGAAAAGAGGTAGAATTTCCTGATCTTGCCGTTTCCAGCCGTGATGAGTTGCGTACGGTTAAATACGCAAACGAATTACGTGTTCGCGGCCAATTGCTGATGACCCGTTAGGCTGCGTTTGCTGAGTGGTACCGGTAGTTCGGCGTGACTACCGGTTTTCTTTTTGCCAAAAAGCTGGTAAAATAACAGATATAACCTAAAGGATATGCTGAGCGGTGCTTACTAGGAATAAGTGAACTCATTCCTAGCTCCGTTCCTTCCTTATAAATGGAGCATTAGTTACATGTCAGGGCATTCTAAATGGTCAACAATCAAGCGCGAAAAGGGTGCCAAAGACGCGGCACGCGGGGCAGTGTTTACGAAGCTTGGCAACATGATTGCTATGGCAGCACGCAGCGGCACCGATCCTGATACGAACTTTGCGCTGCGCCTGGCGGTGGACAAGGCTAAAGCCGCTAACATGCCGGGTGCGAACATTCAGCGCAGTATCGACCGTGTAAAGGATAAAAACGCTGCGGTCTTGCAGGAAATAGTATACGAAGGTTATGGCCCCGGCGGCGTGGCTATTTTGGTGGAAGTGGCCACCGACAACATTAATCGCACCTATCCGTTAGTAAAGCTGGCGTTTAGCAAACACGGTGGCAATATTGCCGAAAAGGGCGCCGTAGCATTCCAGTTCGACCACAAAGGTGCCATTCGTGTAAAAGCAACGGGTGATGACCTGCTGCTGCAAGCTATCGATGCTGGCGCGGAAGACGTACAAGAAGAGGGCGACGAGAGTGTTGTCTACACGGCTGCAACCGACTTGGGCAAGGTACGCGACGCGCTGCGCGAGGCCGGCGTAGAAATAACCGAAGCCGAACTTACCTACGTGCCGAACACTACCATAGAAGTGACCGATGCTGACACTGCCGGCAAGATTATGCGCCTGATGGATGCACTGGACGATGTAGATGATGTCTCCAACACGCACGTGAATTTCGATATTGACGAATCGCTTATCGGAGCGTAGCCGTGCAGTTGTTCCTTTCGTCTTATAGGTTCGGCGATTACAGCGATGTATTTTTGGAAATGCTGGGTGAAGACCCGGTTGTGGGCGTTATCAATAATGCAAAAGACGGTAAAACGCCCGAGGAAAGAGCCAAGAGCGTCCAGGAACTATCTGCATCATTCCAGGAATTGGGTATCCGGCCGCACGAAGTTGATTTGCGGCCTTTTTTTGGCCGGCCTGAACTTCTGCGCGCCGAGCTGGAAAAATACAGCGCCATCTGGGTAGCTGGCGGCAATACGTTCGTGCTGCGCAGGGCACTGAAGGCATCTGGCGGCGACGAACTGCTTTGTGAACTGGCGCAGGCCGGCAAACTGGTTTACGGCGGCGAAAGCGCTGGCGCGGTGATTGCAACGCCGACACTGCAAGGAGTTGAGTTCGGCGACGATCCGGATGTTGTACCGGCGGGTTATCCGGATGAAGACTTGTGGGACGGGCTGAAACTGGTGCCGTATTCCATAGTGCCGCATTATGAATCTGATTGGGAAGGCTGTGAACGCATGATAGAAGTCCTGGAAGAAGACAACATACCGTACAAGACGCTGAACGACCACCAGGTTATAGTGGTCAACGGCGGCGAAGACGAACGTTTGTAGCCGTCCAGCCTATAATTCGCCGGTGTTCGCCCGGATCTGATCGGTTATAAATGCGTGGAGACCGGCACTAAATACGGGGTCACGGCGAAGCAAAGCAATTTCGGCAGTCCCGAAACGTATCCCGGGGGTGACGTAGTTATGGCTGCCAACTATTGCGCCCTGTTCGGTGGTAATAATTTTAGCGTGCAGGGTCGGTAAGGCTTTATCGAGCCGTAGTTTGAAGAAGCCAGCCGGAAAGCGGGTGCGTTCCCTAAGTTGGTAAGCATGGTGTCCCAGACTGCCGAGACGACCTTGTACGGCTGGGTGGCTGAATAGTATTTCGACTTTTACTCCCCGTTTTTGTGCGGCGTGCAGGTGCTGTGCGGTACGACCGCCAGGGAAATATTGGCAGGTTATAGTGATGTGTTTACGGGCTTCGTCGATAAGCTGCAATGCATGGTCGTAGATAATGGATTGCCTAGGTTTACCAGAATCTATGAGTAGTAGCGTATCCGCATCGACCGAATAAGTCCGATCTACAAGCCCGAACGCTTTCTGGGTAGTTCCCTGCCGGGCCATTGCTGTAATCGTATCAAACACCCAGTTGGCGGCACCTTTGTCGCGCCAGGCAACCATGACGTCTATTTCTCGCGGAGACCGAAGATTACAGCCGCCGACGTATACAAGGCCATTCACGACGGCTGCTTTAATATGCGACCTGCCTGCCGGGACAGTGCTAAGAGGGCGATCGGGCGCGTTAGTAACAACTGTGTGAGCCCCACAGGCTTTTAATTTCTGGAGCGTGCTGTACCGCGAACGGTAGGGTTCGCGTGCGGGTGCGGAAAGCTTGCCTGTAAGCCAGGCGCGGGTGATGTCATCGCCCGTAGTGTCTTTTACGAAAAAAGTATAGGCGTCGATAGCTACGTATACGTCGACACCTCGCTTCGCAGCATTACAAAGTGCCTGGATCAGGAGTGCGATAAGCGGTTCCGAAGGCTCGAACGTCATGCTGGCGACTGCCACGCGATCGCCGCGTTCGGTAGCATCGATCACATCGGTTAGGCTCGAAAAGTATCCAGGCCGGTCATAGAATGTAAAATCTTTGCTATTTGCCACTCAGTCTATTTTATACTACAACCATGCGTATTTTGGGAATTGATCCGGGAACGGGGATTTTGGGGTTTGGGATTATTGAAGCCAACAAGGGCAAAACCCAACTGGTTGATGGCGGCGTGATTCGGACTCCGGTACACGAAGACGATGCGGTGCGGCTGCTAACGATATACGAAGAATTGACCGACATAATTGCCGCCACCAAGCCGGCTGTCATGTCGGTGGAGAAGCTGTTCTTTGCGCGCAACGTTACAACGGCGATGACCGTAGCGCAGGCCAGGGGCGTAGTGCTGCTGTGCGGTATGCAGGCCGGCATGGAGATCCACGAATACACGCCAATGCAGATAAAACTGGCAATAGCCGGCTACGGCAAGGCCGACAAAAAGCAGATGCAGGAAATGGTGCGAGTGATATTGGGCCTAAGCGAAGTACCGAAGCCAGATGACGCTGCCGACGCTATCGCTGCCGCCCTTACCTACGCCCAAAGCGCTCACGCTAGACACTGAGGCTGCCACAGTTCTAGTTGTCTATAAAGTAGTTGCCCGCAGCTGGGGATACATGGCACAATAGGGTGATGATAGCGACACTGAATGGGGTGGTGAGTGAAAAACTGGCCGATATGGTCGTGCTGGATGTGCACGGCGCAGGCTATGGCTTGCAGGTGACGAACGAAGATTTTGGCCGGCTGCCAACTGGCGGGCAAGCAAAGCTGTATGTGCACGAGCATGTACGCGAACAGGCGTATGACCTATTCGGATTCGTACAGCTGGACACGAAAAAACTATTCGAGCAGCTGCTGGGCGTTAAGAATGTGGGGCCTAAGGTGGCGCTTGCGGTGCTGGATATCGGTACGGCGCCGGCAGTGCGCGGTGCCATTGCGGCTGGTGATGTAAAACTCCTGCAAAGTGCCAAGGGCGTGGGTAAGCGTGCCGCTGAACAGATGGTGGTAGAACTGCGCGACAAAGTCGGCCTGGCGGCCAGCGACGCTGCGGAAGGCATCGCCACCCGGCCGGGCATAAACACCGGTGACGAGGCGATTGAAGCGCTAATATCCCTGGGCTATTCTCCGCAGGATGCCACGGCAGCGTTGCAGGAAATCGATGCCAATCTTCCTACCGAAGAGCGCATAAAACTTGCCTTGAAGCAACGATGATGGTGATCGCGCCGCTGTTCGCGTCGGAGCTGGGCTTCCAAGTCGAGGGGTAGTGCTGGCAAACGGGGTAGGCTCGCGCCTGCCTCCGTTCTACTGGTATACTAGACGTAATGATTGAACGGATTATTGGGGCTGCACAGATAGACGATGACGAGGTCGAGCAAGAGTTCGAGGTAAAGCTGCGCCCGCATGATTTTGCCAATTACATCGGTCAAGACAGGCTGAAACAGAATCTGCAACTAGCTATTGCAGCTGCTAAAAAGCGCGGTGAATCGCTCGACCATGTATTGCTCTATGGCCCGCCAGGGTTAGGTAAAACCACCATGGCTAGCGTTATCGCTAACGAAATGGGTGCGCAGATTCGCATAACCAGCGGTCCGGCTATAGAGCGGGCAGGCGATTTGGCTAGTTTGCTCACGAACTTGCAGGATGGCGACATTCTGTTTATCGACGAAATTCATCGGCTGCATCGTACGGTCGAAGAGGTGCTGTACAGCGCCATGGAAGACTACAAGCTGGATATTATGATCGGCAAAGGGCCGTCGGCCCGTAGCTTGCGACTGGACTTGCCACAGTTTACGCTGATTGGCGCCACAACTCGTGCCGGTGCGCTGGCTGCTCCGCTGCGCGACCGGTTTGGGCACACACATCGGCTGGAATTTTATACGCACGACCAAATGCGGCAGGTTATTGCGCGGGCGGCGGGGATTCTCGATATCAAAATCGATGAAGCTGCGGCGCTCGCGCTTGCCGAGCGGAGCCGGCAGACACCACGCATTGCTAACCGCCTGCTGAAGCGGGTGCGGGACTATGCCGATGTAAATGGCGATGGAATCATAGACACGACCATCAGCACGAAGGCGTTGGAACTACTGGAGGTGGACGAACTGGGGCTGGACCCGGCGGATCGGATGCTGCTGACGGCTATAATTGACAGCTACAACGGCGGCCCGGTGGGCGTGGAAACGCTGGCGGCGCTAACTGCTGAAGAGCGCAGCACCATTGAAGACTTCATAGAACCGTACCTTATGCAGATTGGCATGCTGGAGCGCACCCCGCGTGGCCGCAAAGTAACGCACAAAACGTACCAGCACCTGGGCAAACAACAGCCGAGGGGCGAATCTCAACCTGGCTCGCTATAAGCCGGAGTTAATAGGCGAACCTGCCGTAAGGCTTTATAATATGCTCCATGCAAGTAACTCCTCAATCCGACAAATTCCTTCATAGCAAGCTACCTATCGACGAAGACGAAAAAATCCTCGCCGTCTATAAACACCACTGGTTTGCCTATGTGTCCAGCTGGCTTATCGGTGCAATTATAGTTGTGATTATTATGGGTCTGGCGGTCATATTCACCAGTATGGGCGGCGATAACAGCGTGCTGACTGAGCGCCGAGGCCAAGTGCTAACAATTGCCGGCGCGTTTTCGGTGTTCGTTATGCTCGGTGCGTTTGTGCCGGTGTATCTGCGTTCGCAGGAACAAGTTGTACTTACAGAGGAGGCCCTGCTGCAAGTGTTGCAGCCAAGCTTGTTCGCAAGTAAGATCGACCAGCTCAGCCTGCAACATATTACCGATGTTTCGGTAAAACAGGACTTTTTTGGGACGCTGCTGGGTTACGGGCATATTACCATTGAAACACCGGGCGAGCAGGATAACTACCAGTTTTCCAGTTTGCCTAACCCGCACGCGTCGGCCAGGGAAATTATTCGGGCCCACGAAAACTTCGATGCCGCACTGCAAGCGGGTCTCATGCCCAGCACGCTTGGCACTCCTGCCGCGACCCAGCAGCCACCGCAGATAGACCCGCAACAGTATCAGCAGTTTCTAGCTTACCAACAGATGCTCGCACAACAGCAGCAAGACCAGACTGCTCAGGCTCAGGGCAGTGACCCTGCCGGTGCTCAAACTCCTCCGGATTCTTCAGACCAGACAAAATAAGCAAGGGCTGTCTCCCGGGTCTATTCCTGGAAGGGGTTCTGGCGTGCGGCGTCGAATAGTGATTGTACGCTGACGCTGTTGTCTTGCAGGCTTTGAATTTTGGCGACCGTGGCTGGGTCTATGTGCGGCTGAGACGTTGTCTGGGCGGTTTCTTCGCTGGTGCTGGCTGGAGTGTTGCTAAAAGCGTTAATACGCCAGACGATAAAACCATACAACAGTGCAACTAACAGGAAGAATATCAGCACCCTGTAAGCGCTCGCCTTTTTGGAAAAGCCACTTGCTAGCGCCGGTAAGTCGTTGACGTTAATTTTTATGTCAGTGTTTTTCATGGTTTTATGAACTCGTTTATAACAAGGTTAAATGATACCTGTCCGGCATGTTGGGTGTCTGGCTGGACAGAAATACTGCTCACCTGAGCTGTCCGGCGGTTTGCCTCGAGCTTGCTCAAAAATGTAATGAACTGGTTGTATGGCACTTCGTCGTTGGCAGTTTGCGCGATGGTAATCTGCAATTCGTAGACACCAGCCATGCCTTTCACGGGAGTAAGCTGTGTCAGGTCAGGGTTGCCTAGCGCTCCGGCGCCAACGGTCCCGAGGGTGGATGTAGGAAAGGTAATAGAAGAAAGTTTGCTAATGCCACTTTGAGCGGCCAAGTTAACGATCTCCCGCACGGCTTCTGCCTGATCTTTGTCCTGCGGCACGACCGTTTCGGCGATAGAATTCAAGCTGCTGTATTTGGCTATATCCCGCTTGTTCTGGTCGAGCGTGATCTGTTCGGTCTGCAACACGTCGCTATCAGCCCGTAATTTAGAAAGCTTGGTTGCCTGCGTGCCCATAAATTTGTTTGCCCCGTAGGCTACGCCAAAGAATCCGGCTAGAAGCAGTACCAGGACGGCGGTCAGCACGAAATAGAGTTGCTTTGCTTTCATCGGCTGGCTGCTTTCTTGTCATTAATGAACAGGAACGGGTTGTCCGTGGCGAACAAGGCGCGCAGCGTAACGGTGCAAGGGTATTTGGTCTTGGTATCGGTACTGGTACAGGTAATACTGACTATGTCGGCCTTGCTGAAGATCTGGTTTTTTGGGTCTGCCAGGTTTACCTGTAGCTGCGTAGCGGCGTTGTAGTCGGCTGTCTGGGCAGTTATGTCTACGCCGCCCTGGGTCTGACCGATGGAAAGGTTGGTCAGGATGGCATTGCTGGGGGTGACACTGGCGAGTTGTTTCAATAGTTTAGAAAATAGAATTTCCTGGCTCAGTACTTGCACAGTGAGTTTGAGGTTATTGGAAATGGTAGTGACTTGCTTTTGCACCGATGACAGATGCTGCGCTTGTAATTGGTGATTGCTGTATGCAATCTGCTGGTTAGTATCTGTAATGGAGCGGTTGAGGTACAGGTATCCGCCGCCAGCCAGCAATACGCCGCCAGCCAAGCAGAAAATGCACGCAAACACCCAGCGTAAGAGCGTGCGGTTGCGGCGCGCATAGTAATATGCGCTTTTGGTTTCGGGTGGCAGCAGATTTATCATGCGTCAAACACCTCTTTTGGGTCGATGGCCGCCAGCCCGGCTGCCGTAACATACGACATGCGCTCGGTAAGGTTGAATGGCTGCAAATGGCCGAAGTCGATAAATATACTGGGGTCGAACGACCGGACAGCCATGCGTAAATTGCTGGTCAGATATTCGGCCAGACCGGGCATGTTTGCGCCGCCGCCGGCTATGATTACCTGAGAAATCTTGCGCTTGTCGTGCGTGTGTTCTTCGTAATAGCGTACGGTGCGCTTTATTTCTTTCACGAGCAGACTCAGCGTTGGGTCCAGGGCCTTTTCTATCTGAGTTTGCTTTTTGCTTATGCCTAGGCCGTATTTGGCTTTGATGAGAGTAGCTTCTTTTTCGGTGACGCCTAGTTCGTGCGCGATAGCGGTGGTGATAAGCTCACTGCCGCAAGCTACCGTACCGCTGACTGCCGGTCCTCGGTCGTACACGGTTATGTCGGCACTGTTGCTGCCAAAGTCGATAAGGAGTGACGGAACGTCGCTCTGCGGGTCGCGGGCAAACAGTTGGGCGCCCGCACCGCTGGATGTTTGTAACACCACGGCCTCTAGGCCCAGCATACGTGAAAGCGTGAGGTAAGAATCGACAATTGCTTTAGGCATGGCGACGATCAGAACGGTGTTTTTATCGGCTTCAGCACTCGCACCGGCACGGGTGTAATCAATATACAGATCTTCCAGTGCGGCTGGTATGTATTGCTCCGCTTCGTTCGTAACTGCTTCGGCCAGTTCCTTGTCGCTTAGTTTGGGCACTTCCAGGGAACGGGTAAATGCGCGTGCCATAGGCAGCGCTATAGCGGTGCGGGTAGTGGTAATATCGCCAACCAGATGATGCCTAAACAGACCTTGTATGGCTTCGGCGATAACTTCCGGCGTTTCGATAACACCATCATGTATGGCACTCGGCTCAAAGGTAGTTTCGCCGTAGCCTATCAAACGCAAACGGCGTTTAAAGGGCACGAGCTGCATGACCCGGACTTTACCATGGCCGATATCAAGCCCGAACAGGGGCTTATCTTCGAATAGCAGCGGTGGCTTAGAGCCTGAATTCTTTGTCATTTTACCCACATTTTTTAGCATAAGCTTTGCCACCAGTATACCATCTTATGGCACTAGGACGATCCGTTAAGCTGTTGATAGCTGGTGATGGTCCAAGTTTTGGAGCCGGATGATAGCGTAGTACCAAAGATAACCGTGCCAGCTCCAGACAGGTTCACGGTTTGACCTGCCGCAGCACCGATGTTGCCACTGCCAGAAAGTGCAACCTCACTCCAGTAGGCGTCGAAAATCATACCCGCCAAACTTACTGCTCCGCCGACAGTGACGTTTTGCTGAGACTGGGAATTGTACAGGTTAGTGCCGGTGGGGGTGGAGGCGGGGTCTCCAGTAGCGTTTTTGAAACTGACGAAGTCGATGCCGGCGCCGCTGCTGTTGGCAATCATGCTGGCCGAACCGCCTACGTCGACCGTACCGTCAACTACTACCACTGGCCGGGTAGTGCCTAAACTATCGGCAACCTTGATTTTGACCGCACCGCCAATTGAAAGGTTGCCGGGGATGTAGACATTCCCGGAGATGGTAAGGGTACAGCTGTTACCCCAGCTAACAGAGGTGCCGGTTAGCTGGACGTTGGCCGGTAAAGTGACAGACTTGTTGCCGTTGCAAACGTACGCACCACTGGTACCTGAAGCCGTGGTAGCCATACCGCCGATTATTCCTGCACGGTCGTAAACAGGCTGCGAGACGGTAGGTGCCGTGCAGCCTACCTGCAAACCCAGGCCGCCATTGCCGCCTTTGATGTTATTGTTTGGTCCAGTGCTTGTCTGTCCGGTAGCACACACAGTTCCCCAGATTTTTGTACTGAAGGCGAGTGATAGCGGTTGGTTTCCATCGCTACACAGCGTTGGATAGGTTGACCCGGGGCTGGAGCCTTTCGGACACGCAATATTCCCGGCGTCTACAGTAACTGGATTCGTTTGCGTGCCGATGCTGGACGTGCCCGTCATAGTTATAGTGCCGTTTACGTACACGCTTGAATTGGTAATCGACGCACTTCCCCCCAGAATGAGACCGCCAGGGCCAGTCGACACCGAATACCCAGCCGATGCCGTGCCAACTACCGTCACCTTAACCTTGCGTATGCTAACCGGGTCAGTAGTTTGGCCATAGTGATAGATGGTACCGGTAGAGGTTATGATTTTGGCATTTGTGTCATCCGGGCTGGCGCTGATAGTCGCCACAAATTGGCCAAAACCCTGCGTCTGATCGTTGAAGAGCGTCTGGGGCGTAGGGTAGCCGGCAAAGCTGTCGCTTTGATTGAGCTGTTCAACGGATTGTTCTACACCGGCCTCAGCCGCAAGCAAAGCATTGTCGGTGTACACGTCGTCGCTTGCCAAACGATACTGTCCGGTAATGGCGCTTATGAGCGAAAAGCCAATCATCATCAAAATGGTTGACAGTATAAGTACGCTCACCAATATCATGCCGCGTGCTTCAAGCTTCTGCGGCGGTTTATTTTGAAAAACAGATTGTTTACCCATTCCGGAACACCATCCTTGTTGTATATTGAGTGCTTATATCCTGGCCGTATTTGTGTTCAAGCAGGGTGACGCTAAGCTGGACTGAGTGGGCGCTGCTAGGAGCTGCGGCAGTACCGTCACTGCCGTAATATTGAACCGAAAACGAACTGACATTGTCGAGTACATCACGATCTGCCGGGCATGAACCGGTAGCTGAAGCGGGCGGGCAAGTGGTTACGGCGACATTTCCCGTGTTTGGTGCGGCTAGCGTGCGCCGATACAGCGTGCCGTTGCTCAGGTAGTAGATGACGTTATTTTTAGCACTAACGTAGTCATGCGCATCATCGAAAATAATGTTATTGTTGCCATCGACCGCTGCGATGGCTAAAACAAGTGTGCTGCTGCTGCTGGATTGCCAGCTCAACTGGTCGCCTGGCGCACCCGGTGAATAGGGGTCTTGCCAGCGGTTATTATCATCTGCCGAAGTTGCCAGGCGAATGTCATTAGCTACCCGGTTCAGACCGGTTTCCGCGTTGCTGAGCAAGGTATATCGTATGCTCTGCTTGGAACTGTCTGTTAGCTTGTCAACCGAAAAGCTAATGATGAGGGTAAAAATGGCTGAAGTGAGAGTCAGGGCAATCAGCAGCTCTACCAGAGTCAGGCCGCTTTGGTTAGCGCGCTGGAGCCTATTCACTGCGAGATCCCTATTATGCCGATAAGCGAAGTTAACTCCACGCTGTGCGGCGTGCCGTGGTCGCTGTAGGTAATGGTCACATCGACACGCTTCAGACCGGCCTGAGGCTCGCTCACGACTACGGTGCCGCTGCGCGGTGCTGGCAGGGCAGACGGTAGCGCGCTGCTAAAATCCACATTTTGCCCAGCAGTCAGTCCATTGTAGTTGGTGTTACGCAAACTCTCGACTTCGGTCTGTGCGGCATGCGATGCGCTCTGAATCCAGGAAGTTTGTTCCTGAATGCGCTCCGCACTTAAGTACAGCTCGGTGATGCCAGACACTACAAACCCCAGGAACACTATGGTTATCATGACCTCCACAATGGTAAACCCAGCTTGTTTTTGCATTAATGCTTATCCTTAGGGTTCATTATAGATGAAAGTTCCCAGAAAGCTAATGGCGGCCAACTAAAAACCGGAGCGGTTAGGCTCAGGGTTTTTATCGATATGGTGATGCTAGGCGGCGAGCATCTTTGGGCTTGCCAGGGTGTATTGCTAGCGTTTGGATGGCAATGAAAATGTCCCCTTGCTCGATCTACGCTGGATGCGCAGAGAACAAGGGGGCGCACCCTTCAGCGGTGCTTCATTTTACGAGGATGTTACATTGTCGGCGATCAGCTGCGCATAGGCAGCCTGACCGTCGGCGTTCGGGTGGAACGAGTAATTCGTTGGCCATTCAACGTCGTTGAAGTAGCTGTTGTCCGTGCAGAGTTCGTGCCCTATGAAGGGCGATCCTGTTTGTGTGGGATCTACGAACTCGAAATCGGCGTCTGTGTTCTGTAGGTCCTGAACCGCCGCTAACGCTTTTGCGTTAAGCGCGGTTACCAGATTGCGAGCGGCGGTCTTCTCGGAATCAGTGAAGAATGTACATGTTCCGCCTGGCTCTGGTGCGACTTGTGGGTAGCCCACGACGTACACTGTTGCATTTGGTGCTGCTGCATGAATCCTGTTGTACAGCAACTCCAGATTGTCTTGCAGGGAGTTGTCGATATAGTCCATCGCTGTGGTATACGCGGAGCTGTCCGTGCCGCAGTTAGTGGCTGGGTTTACGCACGCTTCCGCGAAGGCGGGGAACCCCGCATCGTCGCCACCAGACGTTAGTGTTACGAGGTTTGTGCTCGCGTCTAGCAAATCGAGCTGGCTCGGTTCGCCATCCATGCCGGTGTACTCTTCGTCTGAGGTTGCACCGGAGCACGCCACGAACGCCCGTAGGCTAACATTGGCTGCTAAAGCCACAAGTGGTGCATAGGCTTGTGGGCTGCGGTCACAGCCGTCCGTGTCGCTTGGGGCGATGAACGGTGGATTGCCTTCGCCCGAGCTGTACGAATCGCCCAGCGCCACGTAGTTCGGCTTCCCTGCTTGCGCGGCGAATGCCGCCGAGCGGGGATAGTCGAAGCTTCCCGGCATTGGTACGACCACTATCTCTCGGGTAGCAGTGCTCGTGCAACTGGTACCGCTTGTTTGGTGGCAGAGCGCCAGGTAGAGCTTGCCGTCGCCTAGACTCTGCGGGATGAGACTCCCGCCGAATACGTCTAGACCGCTTGTCCCAAACTGGGCTTCACTGTCAAAAAGCCGTGTCTTGTTCCCGGTTGAATCGTACGAGTCAATATATAGCTCGGTGTCATGCGGACTGGCGTTCAGCGAGATTGCACGCTCAACGATCACATTCCCTAAGCTATCTACGGCCCAGTGTACAGGGCTTCCGCTAGGTACAGAGCCACCCGAGTCATTAGACAGATTGACCTCGTATGTCTCCGTACCACTACTGTCGAAATATCCGAAGTATGTATATCCAGTGCTCCTAGTTAGCCCAACTACCAGACCGCCGGCAGGAGTGACCTGTACCGAGCTTGCAAGCGTTGCGCCGGATGGTGCACTGACTTGGTAGATAGTCGGATCGCCAGTGTCCTTGTAATACACGTGGCGTACAAACTGCCAGACTCCACCAATATTGGTGTACTCTTGAGTACCAACGTATGTACGACCAGTAGCACTAGTACTGGCGCCGACGATGACCGAAAGCCCAGAGGGGTTTGGCGGCGTGAATGTATCTGCCGTGTCGGCTACGCCCGTGTAGCTGTAGTAGTAGATACTGGTCTGGCTGTTTGCGACCGCAATGCCGTTTTCGTATGGCATGATGTCGTCAGCGACAATACCACTAAAATTGCTAGGAAGCTGCTCCCACAAAACGGTAGCACCGGTCGCAGCGTTAACACCGGCCAAACGCCACACACTTGCAGAGAGCGTACTGCAGTTTACTATCAGGTAAACGTTGCCGTCGAACCCCATAGTAGGGCTGGAAATCTGCCCAAAGCCTGGGCATGCGCCGTAGAAACTCTGCTCCCACAACACAGTGTTGTCGTTTATGGCGACGAGCCGCTGCTGCATGGAATTGGAAGAAGTGTTCTGTTGGACGACGTAGATGGTGTTGTCACTGCCAACTGTCTCTTGAGGTGAGCAGTCGGTCGTTTCCCAGCCATCACTGCCGTTCTTGGGCTGACTGTAACTGGTCGCGTAGTCGGCCGTATAGGTGACCGTGCTTGACGTTGTGTCTGTCAAGCTGACTCTGGCGCAGTCGTTCCCGTACATGGCGGTGAGGCTGTTGTTCCCATGCGCGTAGATCGGAGCGATCCCCATGTTGGTAGGCCAGGGGATGGTGGCGACCGTGGGGTCGGCGTGGGCCGACGGCGGGTTGGCGGTTACTGCCATGGCGGAAAGCAGCGCTACGCAGAGCGCTGCCAGCACGTTCCGAAGCCATTTAGGCAACGAAGTTTCCTATCTAACCCCAGTTCGACATAAGCGCCTCCTCTTTGCTGTCTAGATACCAGGGCGTCAGCCCTGGTATCCTTTTGTTTGTAAGAACAAAACTAACAAAAAGGAGACACCAATATGGAACTGGTAGCTTTATTCTACCTCGTGGA
>JAICKY010000010.1 GCA_025927655.1 Candidatus Saccharimonadota bacterium
ACCACAACCTCTTTTCCTGAGAATACTTATTTCGCTCCGCTCCGCGTCGCTCAAACCCTTGAATCTCTTCTGCTTCTGCATACCCTCACTGTATCTGAGTTTTTAGAGGGGGTGTCCTAATATATTCCGGAATTTTTGGTGATTGAGAAAGTGATGCGACCTCGCAGAACAGAGACAAGCCACCAGCCGCTCAAAACGGCTCGATCGCTGGCCAGTCCTCGTTCCAAGAGTCCCATCAGTTAACGGAGGCGTGTTTTCCGACCGGGAACATGTCATGGCGCAACCCACTCGACCAAGGAACCCACATGAGTAAGCTTCGCCGTAGAGTAGAGACCACCGCCTACATGGGGGTAGTCATGCCTGACTCGTCCATGGCCTCTGTCCGGGCAACCCTGCGGTACAACCCGAACGACCCGTTCACGGTTCATCTGTGCCTTCACCTGGACTACGAAGATATCCTCTGGCCGCTCGCATACACCCTGCTCAAGGCAGGCATCAAGAAGGAGGCTCGCTCTGGCGGCGTAAAGATTTGGCCGTGTGGTAGCGGATACATCGCACTGGCGCTGCCTTATTCCGATGGCTATAGGATGCTCGAGGTCCACCACGGCGTGCTGGATGATTTCCTGAAGGACGTTTACCAAGTGGTGACAGGGGAAGATGAGTCTGGGCGCTTTGCCTCTGTCGTCGACGAGGCAATCGCCCGCCTGTCTCCCCCCATCGAGGAATAGGTCCCACGCCGCCTGACGGCAAACCGCCCCCGGAGGGGGCCGCTGATCTTCGGCGCTTCGAGCGACGAGACAGCGGCCCCCTCGGCAACACCAATGTATGTACCGTAAGCGACCTCAGGGTCGTTTTTTTGTATCCAAATTAAAGCACCACTAAATGTGCAGCTATGGTGTCACTACTGAGTGCATCCTTTAACAAGGCGTTTTCTATACTGAACTGCCCTACTCGGGTACGGCGCAGGTCGGACATATATGCACCCGTACCCAGCGTTTTACCCAGGTCTTCCACAAGGCTGCGAATATACGTGCCGCTCCCCACTTCGCTGATAAATTTCACATACGGATACTCATAGCCAGTGAGCTCGTTTTTATAAATGGTAACTGGCCGGGCTTCCAACTCAACCGCTTTGCCTTCTCGCGCTAGTTTATATGCTCGCTGGCCATTAATCTTCATGGCGCTGAACGCTGGCGGGACCTGCATAATCTGCCCCTGGAACGCAGCTAGCGCACCCAGGACAGCCTCTTTCGTAGGGACAGCATCAGATACGACTGTCTTTCTGCCCTCTTCATCCCCAGTGGAACTCACCTCCCCCAGCTTCATGGTAACTTCGTAGGTTTTATCTAGCTTAGTCAGCTCGGCGGCTTTACGGGTGTATTCTTTGCCTACCAGCAGCACCAGCAGACCGGTTGCCAACGGGTCCAGTGTGCCCGTGTGTCCTACTTTTGTGTTCTTCGGCTTCTTGCCTTCCACGGCCGCAACCATTCTGCGCACATAATTCACCACGTCAAAACTGGTCCATTCCTTTGGCTTGTCGATTAACAGTATTCCTTGCATTGCCATCAGTATACCCGATGCATCAATCAAGCGTCAGACGATGCCCGGCAAAGAAACTACTCCAATCTTCACCGGTATGTTCGCCGACCACAAAACAGATATCCAAGCCGTACGGATTTTCTACATAAACCCAAACATTTTTTAGAAAATCATCCGCAATCCCCTCGGGGAACAAAGCAACAATCTGCTCGAACGACCGGTCCGTGGAACAATCTATCTGAATAAGCGGTATGGAGCATTTATCGAATGAAACGATTTCCAGTTTTGGATGGCGGTCCTGATTCAGATCAATTGCGCCGCTCTTGATTTCGCCCGGAGTAGCCGGCAAGATAAAATCCCAGTCTTCCCCCGTTGGAAATCGGTAGTATGCACACTGCAGTGCGAGTTTCTGGCGCAGTTTTATAATTTCTGGATGTACGCCGTCAAACCATGGCAGATTAAATCCAACGTGGTCCAGGCGCAAAAACTGCACATCGGCAGTCCGTGCAGTAAAATCGTCAATGGTAATAGCGCTATATGTCTCAGGGTTACGCCGTTCCTGATCTGTTTGATTGGTGATATCGACCGCTATTTGTTCTGAACCGAGGTCAAATAGCGCCCTCGGGGTCTGTGTGTCTGCCGTGCCAATGCCGAGGCGTGGAATAAAGTCAGGATTGGATGCATCAAATAACACCGTGTCGCCCTGTCGCGCTCCAAATATTTCGAGCAGGCCTAACAGTTTGTTGGCATAGGCGGGATCATAATCGGGCAGCTGAATGGTGCACTGCATGCATCTAGGTTACCACGCCGCTTGCAGCTCGGGAAAAGAGCAGCCGGAGTCGGCGGATTTATTCCGCCGCGCCGCGCGATGAGAAAAACCGTAGGTTTGTCTCATCATTGCAGCGGCGGAAGCATGGGTGGTGGGACCGGAGGTGGCGGCGTGCCCGCGGTGTTTAGCGGAGCGCCGGGAAATGCGCTCGGCGGAGCCTGAGGAGCGGGAGCCTGGCCAGGACCAAACGGATTGGACGGCAACGGCATGTCCAACGTGTCATCGGCTGGCGTGTTGCCTGGAGTTGGTTCGTTAAAGCCGGGGTTAGGCACAATGGTTGAAAGCGGCGTGCCAAATGATGTCAGTACAGGCTGTGCGGGGGCTGGAGCAGCGTGCAAATCGGGGCCCAGGGGTTGCGCGTTGAGCGCAGCAATCGGTTGCGCCAGTTCAGCTGCGGGCGCTGCGCTGTTTAGGGCCGCTTGGACGGCACTTCGTGCATCATTTACATCCGCACCGGGGGCAGCAGGAACCACCGGCTGCGTAGATGTAGGAGCGCCATCGGTATCTATGTGCGGGCTATCCACCGGCTTTTCAATCTGGGTGGATGTTGTGCCGGGCGACGCAACCGAAGTAGCTGGCGGCGTCGATGTTGGTGCTACTGGTGCGGGCGGCTCTGGAAGCGGAGCCGGAGCTGATGATGGTGTGGACATAGGTGAGGCCGGCAGAGGTGGCGGCGGTGGCAAAGGCGCCTGCGGGATGAACGTAGGGTTGGTAGCAGCGGTTGGTTCAACAGCTGCTGGCTCAGCGTTCAGGACAGTTTCGGTGTGCGAAAGCAGCGGCGGGCTCATAGCGGGCAGCGTCAGTTCTTCGGTAGAAGGATCATCTGCCTCGGGGTTTACATTCGCCGTCAGGTCAACATCACCCAGCTTAGGCGGTTCGACCATACGGTCGTGCTTAACCTCGGTGTTGCCTGCTCCGGTAGGTTCCCCATCCGTCCCGACTCCTCGCACATGAGATATCTCTGGCAACGACTCGTCGGGCGTACCCATGAGCAACTGGCCATTTTCATCAACCTGTATCTGCGGCCGATCGGGTTCGTTGGGCGTTTCGGCCTCGGGCGTTATGGGTGGTGCCTGCTCTGGGCTCGGTTCGTTGTCTTCGTGTTCGATTTCGAGTGTGCCGGGTTCCGCCTTGGGTGCCTGCGGCTGATCGCCCCCGGCTGCGATACCAGAACTAACCGGCTTATTGACGTATGGCTCCGGCATTGCGGGGGCTGTTTCCAGCTCGGTAGCAATCAGCTGCTGATTAGCGCCCGCTGCCATCAGCGCGGCACTAGCACTCATGGTCTTCGGACTGGTTTTTTCATTGCGGAAACGATCGGTGCTAGCTACGATACCGGTTAGATATGCGGTAGCAATCTGGCCATCCATCACTTTCTTGTCCAGACCATCAGTCAAACTTGCCATCATTTCGCTCAAAGAACTGGCATTCGGATCAATCCAGTTAATAGTACCTAGCGACCCCTGCCCTACAGTACTCACGCTGGCGACCGTTGCATCATGCAAAATACGACCATGCGCAGTGATTGCCGCATCCAGATCCTGCTGTTCAGTTACGCCCAGTGCAATTACAACATCCACGTTGAAATCACCCTGGCTAAATTCCAGATCATTCTCTGAAAGCGATGTTTTGTACGGTGTTATAAAAATACGTACTACCTGGTCTTCGACTTTGTAGCGCAGCTTATCGGCCTTACTCTTGTCGAGCGCGATTATAAAATCGCGCAAGCTATCGGTGTTTTTTTCGAGCGTTTCCTCTGGCTTCAGGAATTCTATGGTGCTTGGGATGTTACCGCTGAACACAGCCGTTCCGTGCTTATCGAGTTTGTTCAGCGCCAGCGTCAGGCCAATCGCCGCCGATAACTGGTCAACACTCGGGTTGGCGCTCACCGTCACGAGAATATTCTGTGCCTGCTTGATGCGCTCGATGAGTTTTTGCTTTTGTTCGTCCATGTTTTATTTTCGGGATAGTGTTTACGTTTGTCCGCATAGTAACACATAAGCAAGATGGGTGACAAGAGATTGTCAAGCTGGACAGATCGCCGCAGCAGCCGCCGCCCGCTCGGCCTGCAAAACAGTAGTCTTTACAACAGAGGCGATACCCGCTATAGTTTGTATCTAGTAAATAATAAAAGGATAAGCACAAAGATGCCAATCATCAAATCAGCAAAAAAACGCGTAAAAGTTGCTAACAAAGCAGCGGTGCGCAACAGCAAAACCAAGCGATCGTTAAAGACCGCACTTAAGTCATTCGGTAAAGCCCTGAGCACCGGCGACAAGAAGAAATCCACCGCCGCACACAGCAAAGTCCAGAGCGAACTTGCCAAGGCTGGCAAAAAAGGCGTGATGCACAAAAACAAGGTTGCCCGCAAGCAGTCTCAGGCCGCCAAAGCGGCCAAGACCGCGGCAGGCGTTACTAAGGCCGCGCCAAAAGCAAAGCCAGCAGCCAAGAAAGCTCCAGCAAAGAAACCAGTTGCTAAAAAAGCACCTGCCAAGAAGCCTGCGGCTAAGAAAACTACCAAGAAATAGCTAAACACGCAGCTAACTAAAAACTCCGGAGCAATCCGGAGTTTTTAGTTGCGCCGTTTAGTCCGCAAGATACATCGTCTGGTGGTTGCATCACGCAAGACGCAAGAGGTACAGCTGGAGCGCTTCGTCGGCGTTCACGCCTTTGGTTTTTAGGTCGAGATCTATCTGTAGCAGATCCGCTACGCGGCGTTTGAGCTGTGCCAGGCTAAGTTTGCGTGCCAGATCTACGCTTTTGCGTACTGTGAACGGGCTGATCTTTGCTTCTTTGGCAATGGTGTCGGCGCTGCGTGGGCCTGCGGTTTTTACAACCGCCAGAATGTGCAGCTGCCAGACCAGCATGGCCAGAATCTGCTGCGGTTCGACCCGGGCAGCGCGTTGTTCAGAGTAGAGCGCGGTAGCGCGTTTTATATTACCGGCAAAAGCAGCGTCCAGCAGCTCAAAAATATTGCTTTGCGGCGTGCGGTCGGTGAGCAGCTCAATGCTGGCCCGCGAAATCTTTGGATCGTACACCGCCAGCTTATCGACTTCGTGTTGCAGTATGAGCTGGTTCAGCCCCACCCGGTCTATGAGCAATCGAGCGTCTCCAGAGCTAAGGCCGCCGCCCTGCTGTTTGGCGTACTCTACCAAGTAACGCGCCAATCCATTGCTATCGAGGACTGCGAACTCTTTGAAATCGGTCTGTTTTTTGAGCTGTTTGTAGTAGCTGAGGCGTTTATCCAGCTTTGGCTCCACGAGCAGCACATCGTTGGTTTCGGCGACGTCTGCCAGGAACTGCTCGAACTTTTCGGTAAATTCTTTGTTTGCCCCAGGGCTGCGCAGCACGACCAGTTTGCGAGGAGCTAAAAACGGCAAGCTTTGCACTGCTTCGCGCATCCGTTCGTAGCCGGCTTCTTCCCCATCCAGCCGTTCCAGGCCCATGTCTCCATGCTCCACCACGAAATTATCGACGTACTGCCGCAAGGCTTCCTGCCGCAGCACGTCGTTCTCCCCTGTTAGCGTCGTTATCATACCTTTAGTATATACAATCGGTTCATTGAAATTGTAGGTGAGATTGGTTTGCTTGGATGCAAAACGTGAGAAACTATAGTGTATGAGTTTGGTGATTGTATCCAATCGCTTGCCGATAAGTGTCAAAAAAGTTGACGGCAAGTTGACGTTTTCCCCAGGAGATGGCGGCTTGGCCAGTGGGCTTGGTGATTACACCAAAAATAAAAAACGGGGTACGAAGTGGATCGGCTGGCCAGGATTGCCAAGCGACAACTTAAGCGCCGCAGAGCGACGGACCATTGCCGTGAGACTAAGACAACACCACTGTTACCCGGTATTCCTGACTCAAAAACAGGTAGACGATTACTACAACGGCTACAGTAACAGCGTGGTATGGCCCATGTTTCATGACCTGCCGATAAAAACCGGCGACAACAGCCGGACATGGGAGACGTACCATAGCGTAAATGCGCTGTTTGCCAGCGAAACATTGCGGCTAAGCAAGCCCGGCAGCAGCGTATGGATCCACGATTACCACCTGATGCTGCTACCACGGATGATCCGCGCTGAACGGCCGCAAGACCAGATAGGCTTTTTCCTGCACACGCCGTTCCCATCGGCCGAAAATTTCACGAAATCCAAACATGCGGCATCGATTGTGACGGGGTTGCTGGGTGCCAGTTTGGTCGGGTTTCATACATCAATATACGCACAGAATTTCATGGATAGTTGCAGAGACCTAGAGATTGGCACATCGGCCAATGGGCAGCTGGTGTTACCGAACCGCAGCGTGCAGATAGACGTGTTCCCCATAGGCATCGACTACGCCAAATTTTCTGCGGCCGCCAGGCAGCGGAGCGTGCAGGCATATTACCGTAAATTCCTGCACAAATACGATGGCAAGAAAGTTATTGTAACGGTAGACAGACTGGACCCTACCAAGGGTTTTGTGGAACGATTGGAAGCATACCAGACCTTGCTGCGGGACAACCAGGACCTACACGGAAAAGTTGTGATGGTAATGTTAGCTATACCGTCGCGCAGCGAAATTGACGCGTACAAAAAACTGCGCGAGCGCGTGGAAAAGCTGGTTGATAGCATAAACGCGCAATTTAGCACCGCGCACTGGCGGCCAATCGAATATCTGTACCGCACCATGCCGTTTGATGAGCTGGCTGCACTGTACCGGCGGGCCGACGTGGCGTTTGTAGCGCCGCTGCGTGATGGCATGAACCTGGTCGCCAAAGAATATATCGCCAGCCAGAAGAAAAATGCCGGCATGCTAGTGTTAAGCAAAACCGCAGGGGCCGCCGAAGAACTGAAGGACGCTATACAGGTTGATCCGGCCCAGCCAGACACGCTCGTACACGGGCTGCGCAACGCGCTCACCATGCCTGCTCGGGAACTGCAAAAACGTACACAGGCCATGCAGGAACATTTGCAGGAATTTACCATTCAGAAATGGGCTGAAAGTTTCATAACAACACTTCAGCAACCACGTATAGCTGTGCCGCAGCGCACACGTATGCTGGGGGCAAAGCAGAACAAGCAACTGCTGGCCAGCTACCATGCCGCCAATCGGCGGCTGATTATGCTCGATTATGACGGCACGCTGACACCGTTAGTGAAACAACCGGAGGACGCCGAACCCACCCGGGAACTCCGCACACTGCTCCATCGATTGGCTAAAAACCCTCTGAACGACGTCCTGATCGTCAGTGGGCGCGACCGGCACACGCTGCAAAAGTGGCTAGGCGGCCTGCCTATTGGCCTGGCAGCTGAACACGGCGCGCTATACCGGCGTATTGGCGGTAAAAACTGGCACAGGCTAACCAATGCTGACCGTTCGTGGCAGGAAATTGTCCTGGGTTTGTTCGACTACTTCGCCGATCTGGTACCCGGCGCACATGTCGAGCAAAAAGAATGGTCACTAACCTGGCACTACCGCCAAGCGCCGGTATACTTGGCGCAAAAAAATCTGGTGGCGCTGCACCATTTGCTAAAGCCCATCGTCAAAAAATATGACCTGCGCATAAAGGACGGCAACAAAGTGTTAGAGGTACATGCTAGCGACATTAGCAAAGCAAAGGTTGCGCAGGAATGGTTGATACATGATTATGATTTCATATTTTGCGCCGGCGACGACACGACCGACGAAGACATGTTAGGCACCCTGCCATATAGCGCCTACAGCGTAAAGGTTGGTTACAGCCAAACCCAGGCCCGATTTCGAGTAAAAAACGTCGACGAGCTGTTGGCGCTGCTCCGCAAGTTCTAAAACTGTGGAGAAGCGTTGGGAGCGGAAGCGGAAAAGTAGCAGCCCGTAAGGGCGTCGCGTAGAAAAACCGGGGTCCCTGCAAAACCTGTTTTGTGGGGTGATAGTCCCGCAGGGTTTGTCTTAGGACGATAGGGTGAAGCCCTGTTCCCAAGGAGATCACAGCATAACAAGCTTTACGCCTTAGAGCTGCTGCTCGTGCGGGCAGATGTGCGTACCACGCCCGGCGACACGCAGTTTTATAATTTCGTGGCCGCAGCGCGGACAGGCCAAGCCCTCGCGCCGGAACACTCGCGCAAAATCCATGGAGCTGCCCTTTTTACCTTCGGCGTTCACATAGGTATGGTTACTGCTACCACCCTTTTGGATAGCCAAGTTCAGCACAAACTGTAGTTCGGTAAACAGCGCGTGCAGCTTTTGGTCAGAGACGCTCTTGACGAGTGTGGCCGGGTGGATTTTGGCACCCCACAAACTTTCGTCTGCATAGATATTACCCACTCCGGCAATGACGGTCTGGTCGAGCAACGCAGCCTTGATGGTGGCGTTTTTGCGGCGCTGCAGGCGGTCCGCAAATTGGCCTGCCGTGAAACTGGCTTCCAACGGTTCCGGCCCAACCTTTTTCATAAAATCGATGTTCGGGACTTCTGCGGTGGGGATAAGTTTAACCCAGCCGAATTTACGCTGGTCGTTAAAAAAGAGCTTGCTGCCATCGGTAAACGTGAATTCCACCCGAGTAGACTTGTCGGGCAAATCGTGTACCAAACTGTCGCTTGGGTGCCCTGCTCCAAACCGTGTTCCGGGTGACACAAACACCAGCTGGCCGGTCATCTTCAGGTGAATTACCAGTGAATAATTACTGGAAAGCTCTATGAACAGCACTTTTGCTCGGCGCTTTACATTCACCACCGAGGCACCAATTAAAAACGCGGCTACATCAGCTGGTGCATTGGGAAACGATTTTTCGGTGTCGTGTGTGACGTGCGCAAAAACACGGGACGGGAGCAATTCCTGCAGACCAATCCGAACCGTTTCAACCTCGGGCAACTCTGGCATGAACCTATTGTATCAGGCGAATAACACTTTATACGCCTGCTATACTTGTACTACACATGGACGATCTACGGAACATACTGCAACGCAAAGATTTCGACGAGCCGCCAGAGGTACGCGCAATAAAAGAATACGCACGCCGCTACTACGAGGCTGAAGTGCGCGTAACCGTGCAGCCCCACGCCATCGTTGTTATGGCCCGCAGCGCCGCACTCATTGGCAGTCTGCGCCTGAATCTGCCCAAATTGCAGGCCGCAGCCGGAACCGACAAACGGATTATGCTTCGGATCGGCTAAGGATACTTTCCAGTTCCCTGACACACAACCCGGCTGTCTGGAACAGGACTGTTTGCATACCGGCAGCCTGCGCACCGTCCAGATAGCGTGGCTGGTCATCGACAAACACGCATTCTTCCGGCTCAACACCCAACCGTTTCATGACATGCAGATAGGCTTCCCTATCCGGCTTGGCGTAGCCGGTTTCACTCGACAAAGCAAAGACATCGATAAGCGACAGCTGCTCCGGCGTAAAGATTTCGGCAAGCCGATTTTGGCCAACATTGGAGAGCATAGCCACCTTGTACCGGGGTTTCAATGTCTGGATGTAATCAAACACTGCCTCATCGGGTACATTGGCGTTCATCTGCTCACGAACCGCTTCGGGAGATACATTGGTCAGAGACGCTATAGCCGTCAGGAATGTGTCATCGGCAATCCGTCCGGTAGCCAGTTCACGCATCAGGTCATTTGCCTGTTGCAGTTTCGCCGGTTCATCCGCCAGATGTTCATCACGGAACGGTATCCAGCCTTCTGAAGCCAGCACGCCAAAGCAATCAAAAATCACTGCTTTTATCATGACAGAGCCTCGATCTTTTGCTTCAGCCCGGTGATTCCTGTAAACACAAGCCCCTGCATGCCGGCAGCACGTGCCCCCTCTACGTGACGCTCCTGATCATCTATAAACAGGCAATCCTCTTCGAGCACATCCAGCCTGCTGGCAACAGCTCGGTACATTTCGGTGTTTGGTTTGGTGAGCCCCGTGTGGTGCGAAAGCACAATTGCGTCGAATAACGCCTCATCTTCTGGTGTAAATATCTGATCTATGACTTTGCTGCTGCTAGCGTTACTCAAAATACCCAGTTGGTAGTACGGTTTAAGATCGCTCCGAACATAGTCGAGCAGTTCCTGGTTTGCCAGTGTATGCTCAAGCTGATAGCGAACCGCCGCCTGGCTCTCGCCGGTTTTCTCTGCGGTAAAGCTAATCAGCTCGTTATAGTCGGCCAGGCCTGCATCCACCTTGCGCCCTAGTTTAAACACCTGATCCCACAAATCTTCGTGACCACTAAAATGTTTGGCCTTAAATGCCTGCCAGCCATTCAGCGCCAGCACACCATACAAATCAAAAACAACTGCTTTCATCTTTGTATTGTACCAAGGAAGCAGCGCTAGAGTGAGACGTTTGTACCGCTTACGAACGAGTCGAGATCTTTACTGTTTATCTGACGTTCAAACAGGCTGCGCACTGGCTGTGACCCACCCCCGAATGTTCCCTGCCCGCCACAACTGGTCGACCAGTAGCTGAAGAGGTCGCTCCGTCCATCGTTAAACGAATACACATAGCGATCACCCTGAGGACAATATCCGCGGTAGTCCACAGTGGATTTCGCACCCTTAGAGAAGCCTAGGAGCTGTAATGATTGCAGAAAGGCCGCATACGATGCGCTGTTGTTACTGTATGTTTGGGTCTGGACAACGTTGCCCTGGTACCCCTGGATGATATCGATTGTATTAAAGGTGCCGCTCACGCTGATTTTAACCTGATAGTGATCTTGATCGAGGTTGGTTGGGCCATCCATGAGCAGCGTTGCCACGGCACTGGTGTCGGCATATTTCCCGACATTTATCTGATCCGAAGGCTTACTGGGACCGCCTGTGAAACCTTTTACGAGCAGCACAATTACTAGCACTATCAGGCCAAGGCCCACTAGCACTACAATGATGTTTCGAATTGCGGCACGTATATCCATAAGTTCTAAGCTATTATTTTAGCATAAATAAGAGCTTACCGCAACGATCATACCCCTAGGTACTGGCAACCGGACGTGGTAATTCGAGCCTACTAAGCTGGTCAGTTAAGATTGGGCGGGAGGGCAAGCCTGCCGATAGTGGGCGGCAATGCCCGCCGGTGAGTCGGCAGACGCATGTCAGTCTCAAAATTTGGCGCTAAGCCCGCGATGCCTGCTCTGCCAGCTGCGCCAGCTAATAAAATACGCCTGCCGGCGTCATAGAACTCGGTACCGTCGGAACCACCAAGATCCTCCCCTATGCCGTCGGTCTCGGCGTTCCAAAGACGCCAATCTGTGTTCTCACCGCTTCCGTCGTCGCCTGCGACTCGCCGCGACAATGTATTTGCGCTCATAACTAACCCCCTCTTACTATGAGTGGGGCCGTTACATAACCGTGAATTGTCCAGCCCACTCTGTGGTTATACAGTGGCACAAGCCGCGCATAAGCGCTGTAAAAATCCCTACTAAAGTCTGTCCATCAGCGAATACTGAAATAATAATCCCAGGCTAGTTGCTCTCGGGCTTAGTACCTATAAAACGGATGAGATTATGGATGCCTTTGGCGGCATCTTTGTACGTCTCACCCTGGTTATCCAGAATATTCACGTCAAACTGCTCGGCAAACTTGCGGGCCGATTCCACGCTGAAATAGCGCTTCGCCATTTTGTCGATCTGGAAATAATCGGGTTCGATTTCTGCACCTGTGCCATATTCCGGATCGCTGGTAGAGTTCGTAAAGAACGCAAATACCCCACCCGGTTTTAGTACGCGGTGGATCTCGTGGAACAGTTGCTGCGTCGTTTCGGCGTCGAAATAATGTAGTGATAGAGGGCGTATACAACATCAAAGATGTCATGCTCAAATGGCAATTCTTCGCGCAGATCCACCTGCCGCAACGTGACTTTTTTAGCCAGATCAGTTGATAACTTCTCTTTACTTAGATCTAGCGCGTCTTGCTCCAGATCGGTACTAATAACTTCGTAGCCGTGCTCAGCAAAGAACCGACTGTCCTGCCCCTGCCCCGCGCCTAGATCCAACACTTTGCCGGCTTTCGGAAAGTACGTTATGGCAGTTTCGGCGAAAATAGATGGCTTGTTTATCCAATCGGCCTTGGTGTAATCGTTTTTATGTATATCGGACCAAACATCACTCATGCAGCTATTTTACTCCGTAAACCCTTGGACATCCAGAAATGTGATCAAAGTCGCAGCAAGCAAATGGTACGTATGGTATGATTTGGTCATGAATAACAAGCATCCAACTGCACCGAAAAAAGCGTTTGATAAACAAGCCTTCTTAAAAGCAGCCCAAGAAGTTGCGAAAATCTTAGAGAAAGAGAAATCTCAGCAGCAGCATGCTTAACTCGTACGTCATCGATAAAGATTCGGTGGTGGTACTAGCATCAAAGTTTTTACTTGTTGATACTAACTTTCTAATTGATGCCAGCATTTTTAGTGGGGAGGTCGTTGATTTGATTGCAGCTTTTCGTACCATGGGCTGCGAACTCATAACAACGCGCGCCGTACTATTGGAGTTCCTTGGCGGCACAAAGAATCCAGTTGAATATGATCTAAAGGTTCAATTCGTAGAGCTACTCTTCGGCAAGCGGCTAACAGAGATTGTCAGCCTACCGATAGATAAGGAGCTTCCGACCAAAGAAGATTTAGTAAAATTCAGCCAGCAGTGTAAGAAGTTTGCACCTACCGATTTCGAGCTCTATCTGACTCTCAAGAAATATAGTCACGGGAATCTACTGCTCATTAGTCGAAATCATACTGACTTCACGGCTCGACTATTCAAACGGCAAGGATTTATTACGCTACTAGGTGATAAAGAAATCCGTACCTACGGCCTCTACACGATCCACTAACTTACAATTCGCCCCAGTTTTGGCCGATGCTGACGTCGACCAGGAGCGTTACCGGCAGGTTGGAGTCTATGGCTTCCATGGTTTTTTTCATCATGGCCGCGACGTTTTCGGCATCGGCTTCGTTGCACTCTACCAAAATTGAATCGTGGATCTGCAGCAGCTGTTTGGCACCATCGACCTTTTCCAAGTCTTTATCCACCGCTACCATCGCTAATTTCATCAGGTCCGCTTCGGTGCCCTGAATGGGCATGTTCATGGCAGCACGCTCGGCACCGCTGCGCACCATAAAGTTGCTCGATTGTATATCGGGCATCGGCCGGCGGCGGCCGAAGAGCGTCTCGACGTAGCCCTGCGAGCGGGCTTGCTCTTTCAGGCTGTCCAAATAGCCGATAAGCGGTTTGCGGAGTTTGAAATATTCATCGATGAAATGGCGCGCCTGCTCGAACGTCATCCCTGTTGCAGCGCTTAACCCATGCGGGCTCATGCCGTACAGCACGCCAAAATTCACGGTTTTCGCCGCGCTGCGCTGCTGCTTGGTAACATCTTCCAGCTGCCGCCCATAAATTTGTGCAGCCGTGGTTTGGTGGATGTCGGCTCCGCGGTTAAACTGCGCCACCATGTCGTCGTCACCGCTCATCGCGGCCGCCAGGCGAAGTTCGAACTGGCTATAATCGGCGCTCACCAGTCGTTTGCCCTTGCCTGCCACAAAGGCGGTGCGGATACGCTTGCCCAGTTCGGTACGCACGGGAATATTCTGCAGGTTGGGGTCGTTACTGCTTAAACGGCCTGTCTGCGCTACCGTTAAAGCAAACGTGGTGTGTACGCGGCTGTGGCCGTCCACCTGCTGCGGCAGCGTGTCGACATAGGTGTTTTTGAGCTTGGTAACTTCGCGGTACTGCGTAATGCAGTCGATGATGGGGTGCAGCGGACGCAGCTTATCCAGCATGTCGGCAGCCGTACTGTACCCGGTTTTACCCTTTTTTATGCCTGCGGTGGGCAGCTGTAGCGTTTCGAACAAAATGTCGGCCAGCTGGCTGGGGCTACCGATGTTAAATTCCTTGCCCGCATGACCATAAATTTCCTGTTCGAGGTCCGAAATGATGTCCTCTATCTCGCCGGAAAATTGCTTCAGATAGTCAACATTCAGCTGAATGCCTTGGTATTCCATACGCGCCAGCACCGGGATAACCGGCCATTCGACCGTTTCGGCCAAAGCCGGCAGTTTTGACATGCCAGCCAGTTCTTTTGCCTGCTGCGTATGCAGCGCCTTTACTGCCGCAATGATTTCCGGCGCACGGGTGATCACTTCGTCCGCATCCAGATCTTCAAACGGTGAGCCGTCGTAGCCGATATCTGCCTGCGCCAGTTCGGTCAGCGTTTGTTCGCGCCGCAGTGCATTGATAAGAAACGCGCCGATCAGCACATCATGCCCCACCGGCGGTAGTTCCGCGCCGATTTCCAGCAGCAATTGCAGCGATGATTTCACATCATACCCAACCAGCGGGCTAGCATCTTTGAAATTCTGCGCTACGGCGTCACTGTCGATTTTGCGCAGGTCGAACGTGTACGCGTCTTTCCCGTCGGTGCTGAGTATAAGCACCTGCGGGTCACGGCCATGTTTACCTGCCGAGCGGCTATGGATATACAAGTGTTTTGATACCGGCAGTTTTACATCGGCCAGTTTTTTGGCAGTATCGACGATAGTGTTTTTACCCTTTTTGAGCGTCATCGCACCGCTACCGGCCTGATGCTCGCTGACCGCCACCTGCATGACTTCCGGCAGCTGCCGTGCCAGGCTCTTGAACTCCAGCTTTTCCAGCAGTTGCAGCAGCTTTTCGGGCTGGCATTTGCTGCCATCCACTTCAGCTAAGTCCAGTTTGAGCGGCGCGTCGGTCCAAATTTCTGCCAGTTTGTGGGACAGGTACGCCATGTCTTTGTGTTCTACCAGCTGGGCGTGGGTTTTGCCGGAAATGAGGTCGATATTTTCGTAAATGCCGTCCAGCGTTTCGTAGTCGCCCAGCAGTTTGCGGGCAGCGACTGGACCCACACCGGCTACACCCGGAATGTTATCCGAGCTATCGCCAACTAGCGATTTGTAGTCCACAAATTGTTTGACATTTATACCATATTTGGCTTCGAATGTGGCAGGGCTGTAGAGTTCGATATTGGAAAACCCGGTTTTAAGCGCATAGACATGCACGTGTTCGTTCACTAGCTGTAGCATGTCGAGGTCGGATGTGACCAGCATGGTTTCGATACCCTTTTCGCTCGCTTGCACGGCGAGCGTTCCCAGAATGTCATCGGCTTCGTAATCGTCCAGTTCGTACAGTGGCCAGCCAAACGCCTGCAACAGCTCGTGCAGCACCGGAATCTGCTCGTAAAAGTCTGGCGGTGCCGGTTTGCGACCAGCTTTGTATTCGCTGTACAGCGCCAGCCGCTTACGAATGTTAGTTTTGGGTTTGTCCCACGCCACCGCCACATAGTCGGGCTTGAGTTTGCGCACAACCTCCAGCGCCATACTGGCAAAGCCAAACACACCACCAGTCGGCACGCCGTCCCGCGTAGCAAGGTTCGGCATCGCATAGTAACCCCGGTAAAATACCGATTTTCCATCGATCACTGCCAGTTTTTTCGGTGTATTTTCTGCCAAAATAAAGCTCCTCTTTGCCTACAGTATATCCCAGTGGTGCCTCGCTGGACTACTGCGCTATACTACATAGAGAATTAATCAAACAAAAATGAACAAACTCAACCAGAACGTTCACCACCACCTAAAACTACAGCATCACCGGCACACCGGTAAGCTGCTGCGCCACGAACACACATCATACCGCGGATTGGCAGTGGTATTGGTGCTGGCTGGCATGGTAATGGTAGCCGCCACGCTGGCACAACGCGCCGCGGCAGACTCGCTGTTCGGCATATACGCTACAGTGCCCGGACCGGTCCCGGCTACCGGGGCGGCTATAAACGCACCCGATACCAACAGTACGATTACCAGTGGCGACACGCTGGTAGACGGCAGTTGTCCTATCATCTCTCCGCAAGTAACAGTCGTGCTGCTGGTAGATAATACCGCGGCAGGTTCCGCCATATGCGACAACAACAACGACTTTGCTCTGCCGGTTAACCTAGCCCCCGGCGCACATACGCTCGTCGCGCAGTCATACACTATTACGCTTGGCCAGGGTCCTGACAGCCAGCCGGTGAATATTACCGCGCAGTCCACTAAGTTTGTACCGGTGCAAACCAACGCACCAGTACTTTCAGCCAGCGTACCATTCAGCGTACTTGGCGCTGACCGCACTGCCGTGTGGGACGGCACCATTAGCGGCGGCACCGCCCCTTACCATGTCTTGATTGACTGGGGAGACGGCAACCGCAGCACATACATGGTAACAACCGCCGATAGCCTGCATTACACCCACCATTACCACGATATAGTGTCACGCAACGCCCGCATAGCCGTCCAGGACGATACCGGCGGCTCTGTGCAACAGCAATATGCAACAGTCGCCTACACCGCGCTGGGCTCTTTGGGACAAACGGCTAACCAGAGTGGCTCCAACGGCGTTAACCGGCCTATGGTTGCCGGCCTGTACGGGCTGTTTCTGACGGTGCTATCGATAAGCTGCATAATTTGGCTCGAGGCAAAACATAGCGCTCGCCACGAAGGCGCAGCTCTATAGCTACTCGAGTCGGCCCGTGAAAAAGATACCTACAAAAACAACTGCCCCCGATATTCGGTTCAGGTATACTGTGTAGTAAATGGATGGGCACAACGAATCGCTGTTGGACTGTTTTCATAACGCGAAAGCATTGGCTGTGAGTGAACAGGTTATTTTCTTGTGCCAAAGTGTACGAACGTACGCTGCGAAACAAAAAATAACCTGTTCGTCGCAGCCAGAGGTTGCAGCATGAAAAGCAGTCCAAGAGCGATTCGGCTACCGTTCTACCGAATGTCGGCAGCAGAGGCGCTGGATGATCTGCGTACGAGCGATCAAGGACTAAGCAAAGCAGAGGCAGCCGACCGCTTGAAACACATCGGTCCAAACCGCCTGGAACGCACGAAGCACGCTCCTGTATGGCTGCTTTTTGCCCGGCAGTTTAAAAACCTGCTGGTGCTTATATTAGTCATAAGCGCTGGACTGTCGCTGTACCTGCACAATGCCAAAACCGCCGTCATCATGCTGCTCATCGCCCTCATAAATGCAGGCGTTGGGTTTTTACAGGAGCACAAGGCCGAAAGTTTGCTACATAGCCTGGAATTGCTGGTAGTACCGCACGCAAAGGTAATCCGCAAAGGTAAAGTGCAGGAAATAGACAGCAGCGAACTGGTGCCCGGCGACGTTATATACATCGAAGCTGGCGACAGCGTCCCCGCCGATGCCCGCGTGCTGCAGGAGGACGAACTCGCCACCAACGACTTTGCGCTCACCGGCGAATCTCAGCCGACACGTAAATTTAAGCACGCTATTTCCGGCGAGGTGCCCATAGGCAACCGGCACAACATGCTCTACATGGGAACCACTGTCGCTCTGGGCAACGGCCACGCCGTGGTGGTGGGCACCGGCATGCACACCGAACTTGGGCGTATCGCCGGGCTCAGCCAAGCCACGCAGGCCGATAACTCTCCCTTGCAGCGCGAGATGAACAATCTGGCAGTGCGCCTAACCCAGGGAACGTTACTGCTCGCAGCCATACTTACCATTATTGAATTGCAGTCAAACATCGGCATTAAAACATCGCTGTTGTTTGCTATAAGCATCGCTGCCGCCATGATTCCGAACGGCTTGGTTGCCGAGGTGAACATTACCCTTGCTCAAACAGCTGGCCGCATGGCGCGGGTCCGCGCCCTGGTCAAAAAATTGTCCGCCGTGGAAACGCTGGGTGCCACTAGCATCATCGCCACCGACAAAACCGGCACGCTTACCAAAAATGAGATGACCGTTACCCGAGCGCTAATTGGCCGGGCCGAATACCTTATCACCGGTACTGGCTACGAAACAAACGGTGCAGTCTGTGATACGAAGTCCAGGCCCGTCAACGGCGCCCAGCTAAAAGACCTGCACCTGTTTTTCGAAACCGGTGCCCTGGCCAGTAATGCCGAAGTGAACCCGCCAGACGACGAACACGCCGTCTGGTACGTAGTGGGCGATCCGACCGAAGGCGCACTAATAACGCTCGCCCGCAAAGCCGGCATGGAGCCCACGCAGCTGAACACCCTGTTCCCGGAGCGCAAAGAATACGCGTTTGACAGTGCCCGCAAACGCATGACCTCTGTTCGTGAGGTAAACGGTCAGCTGTACGCGTTTGTAAAAGGCGCTCCCGAAAATATCATGGAATGTTCTACCGAGCTCTGGGACCACGGCCACATCCGTACATTCACCGCCGCCGACAAAAAATTCTTCACCAGTTACAACGAAGAGCACGCTGCAGCAGCCGAGCGGAACCTGGCGTTTGCCTATCGCATCCTGCCCAAAAGTTTTGACCCGCTCAAACACCACCTGGAAGATGCCGAGCAAAAACTGACGTTCCTAGGCATGGTCAGCATGGTCGACCCGCTGCGCGAGCAAGTTCCAGCCGCCATGGCAGCAGTGCAAGCCGCCAATGTCAAAGTGTCTATAATTACCGGCGATTACCCCGCCACCGCCGCCGCAATCGCTAAAAAGGCTGGCCTGGGCAATGGAGATATAACGGTAGTTATGGGAGACGAACTGCCCCGCCTGGCCGACAGCCAGGTCCTGGCTATGCTGCTCAACGGCGGAGCAGTGTTCAGTCGTGTCAGCCCGGAGGATAAACTACGCATCGTGGAACTCGCCAAAGCCAGTAGCCACGTAGTGGCAGTCACCGGCGATGGCATAAACGACGCACCAGCGCTCAAACGCGCTGACATAGGCGTCGCCATGGGCCGCACCGGCACCGATGTCGCCAAAGAGGCCGCCGAAATAGTACTGCTAGACGATAGCTTCGCCACACTCGTCATGGCCGTTGAACAAGGCCGCCTAACCTTCCAGAACATAAAAAAGGCCGCCCGCTGTGCCCTGACCGATAACGCCGGTGAACTCATAACCATACTCATCAGCCTGTCCGCCACTACCATCTGGGGTATACCAGCTGCTATTACCGCCATTCAAATTCTAGCTATCGATATTGTTGCCGAGATGTTCCCCATAACCGCACTGGGCTGGGACCCGGCAGTTGGCCGGCTGATGCGCGAAAAACCGCGCGACATTCACGACCACCTTATTAACCGCAAAACGGTCATCGAGTTCGTCAGCTTCGGCTTCCTGGCGGCCGTCCTTGCCTATGCAAACTATTTGTTCTACTTCCTCCGCCACCACATCAGCTCCGAACATCTCAGTACCGTCGCCGGACCGTACCTGCAAGCCAGCATCCTCACCTACGTCACCATTGTCTTCTGCCAGTTTATGAACCTGCTCCTGGTACGCTCTCAGGGCAAACTCTTTACCAGTTACCTGTGGAGTAACAAAAAACTGCTGGCCGCCTTCGCCATATCATTCTTCTGCATTTTAAATATTGTCTACAACCCGATTATCCAACCGTATTTCGGCAGCGGCCCGCTAACTGGCTGGGACTGGGCAACAGCGCTCGGCGCAGCTGGATTTTACACACTCGTTCGCTTGTTCCATCGCCACACCAAAGCCACCAGCCATAAAGCACTCATACAAAAGCACGGTGCCGAAAAAATTCACGCCCACTTACAGCGGTCTAGCGTGAGCTAAGACTCGGGCGCAGCAGACGCTCCGAGCAAGGCATGTCGTAGTGCCGGTATTTCCATAGCCCGTGCCATAGCATTAAGAGTAAGCCCAATCTCTATAAGGTGAGCTTGCTCGTTTCGTGCAGGCTGGTTATCACCAATAACGTGGTATGAGCCCAGTGAAGTGCGCAGCTGGTGTGTTGCTTTGAAGTTATTTACTACCGACATCGTGCCATAGTGTGTGGAGGTCACTGCTACCATACCTGTGCCTTCGAATACGAATCTGCCTTCGCCCGTATCTCCGTCACCCTCAAACCCAGGCAATTGCGAGCCGTGATTGATAAGGGTTTGGTAGCCGTTGTACACGCCATTCTCGCCTTCGTTCTTGCCTTCGTTCTTGCGTGGCGCTAACACAATGAGGCGCGCCGATGGATTTCCTTCTGACCCCTCACGTGCCATGGTGACATATGTCGAGCCATCGGGCAGATAACGCGCACCATAGCCATCCTGTTCCAGTACAAAACCGTTTGCCCGGGCAGAATCAATAAATAGCTCCTGTTCATTCTGCGCATTTGGCGCGAATGACGCTACGACTCTTTTCTCGTCATCCTTAAGCATGCGCGACGGATCAACCGTTGCTACAATAGGCCGGCTATAGCCAGTTGCCTCGACATATGCCAACGCAGATTTGATACGTTCTCTATTCGCATTCCTCGCGGCACCGTCAATCTTCACAAGCGTTCTTTCGGTTAACGGTACACGTGCGGCCTCGCTCCGTTCAAAAATCGTCGGACCGCCACCGCGCATCTGGAGTGAATCAGCTACTTCCATTATCCTCGGGCCTTGTCCTTCGGGAACACGTAGTTTAGGTACATCGGCCTTTGAATTCGCCGCCCACAGCACCACAGCCTGCTCTGGGGTTATTCCTTCGGTGTCATTCGGCATCTCTCCCGATTGCAGTTGATATCGTGCCACGGTACCGCTCCGTGTAGGATCAACCAGCAAAGCCGAGCTAATACCGAATAAAGACTCTCCCTGCATGCGGGCAGCCCGATCGGCCATAACGGCATAGAGCGCTGATGTCGGATTTCTCAGCTCGGCAGCTAGTGGGTCAAAGATACGGCGCGCAGCGGCCAGGGACACTTCGCACACTGGCGGCAATGGTGATTGCTCTGTGGATACTAGCTGCTCTCTTGTCATGGCCTACTCCTTCTTACGTCTTTCAGAATCTAGGTAACTATATTACCCCAAGAAGTACTGCCCGTCTATCAGTATTTTCCCAGCCTTCCGCCCACCGGGGCGTTGTTCATAGTCCGGGCAGCGTTTGGTCCTCGCCTTGAAGGCTTTGATATCATCGCTGTTTTTTCGAGAGACAGGCTAAAGCTTTAGCGCAGTGTCGATGCTTTTTTGCAGTGTTTCCGTATCAGTGTCATTCATAATCGTCACATCGGCTAGGGCTTTGACGCCAGCTCCATTGAGCAGGCTTGGGTCGTTGGGATCGTTAGGGTGCATTTCGGCTTCTTCTTCGGCCAGGAATTCTTCATAGCTCTTATCATCTTCCCCAGACCGGCCACGGTTAGCGACTTGGATACGTTCGTATCGCACCTTTGGGTCAGCGTCAATCCACACCAATGTACCGCCGATGTCCTTAAGGTGTTGAGCCTCACCCACATTGCGCATCGGCGAAGCTACGATGCCATCGTAGTGCCTGCTTGAGCTCTCGGCCAGTTCCACCGCCTTGTCCACCAACACACCAAGGCCAAATTCCCGGCGCCACTCGGCACTTATAGCGCGTAAGTTTTCGCGCACTACCTCAAGGCCACGTTTGCGACATTCTATGCGTAACAGATCAGACACCGAAATGAACAAAAAATTGTGCCGTTCGGCTATTATTTCTCCCACTGTGTCTTTGCCACTACCGTTCGTGCCAGATGTACCAATGATTTTCATGCCCCCATTGTACCAGCCTTCCCCGCAATTACCGAAGTTAACCATTAAAAACTATCAAAAATAACCCTGAATTTACTTCAGGGTTATTTTTTACACTTTCTGCCGCCCCAGGAAAGAGCAGCCCGAGTTTTGCTCATGCAAAACCCGGCGCGATGAGAGAACCTATCCCGGTTCTCTCATGCTATTTTATATAGTCATGCAATTTACGGGCATCTTTGTGCTTGCGCAGCTTGGCAAGCGCCTTAGCTTCAATCTGGCGGATGCGCTCGCGGGTAACGCTAAATTCCTGGCCAACTTCTTCCAGCGTGTGCTGCTTGCCATCTTCCAGGCCAAAGCGCAGCTTCAGGATCTTCTGCTCTCGCTCTGTCAAAGCGCCCAGCATATCTTTCACCTGCTCTTTTAGCAGCTGGCCGGTAGCAGATTCTTCCGGTGTGATAGTGTCTTCGTCTTCGATGAAGTCTGCCAGCACGCTTTCTTCTTCGTCGTCGCGGATGCTCGCATCCAAAGACGAAATATCCTGCTTGATCTTCATGATGTGCTCAACCTTGGCAACATCAATCTCCATTTCCTTGGCGATTTCCTCGTTGGTCGGCTCGCGGTTAAGGTCCTGTGTTAAACGGCGCTGCGTGCGCAGTAGTTTGTTGATGGTTTCCACCATGTGCACGGGAATGCGAATAGTACGGGCCTGGTCGGCGATAGCGCGGGTAATAGCCTGGCGAATCCACCATGTTGCGTAGGTACTGAATTTGAAGCCTTTGTCGGGGTCGAACTTCTCGACGGCGCGCAGCAAGCCAGTGTTGCCTTCTTCGATGAGGTCGAGCAAATCCAGCCCGCGGCCAACATACCGCTTGGCAATGGACACAACCAGACGCAGGTTGGCTTCGGCCATTTGGTCTTTGGCCTCTTTTTCGCCAGCCACCACGCGCTGGGCGAGTGCCAGTTCTTGTTCGGCGTTCAGTAGCGGGATTTTACCGATTTCGCGCAGGTACAAGCGCACTGAGTCGTCAGCGATATCGTCCAGATAGCTCTGGTCTTCGACGACTATTTCTTCCTCTTCGTCGATCAGCCATTCATCGCTCAGTTCGGTTGCGGCTGGCTCCTCGGGAATGGTCACTTCTATGCCAGCTTCGGCGAGTTCAGTATAAAGCGCGTCCAAAATCTCGACGTTTTCCGGTACATCGGGAATTTTGGCTAAGATGTCTTTGGCATCTATTTTATTGGCCTTTTTAGCCTGCTCGATCAGCTCGAGCTTTGCCTGTTCCAGCGCATCTTTGCTGCTAGCGGCATCATTCTTCTTTGCCATGGTGTTAGCCTCCTTGGTTTAATCGTAATAATTCGTCGAGTTGTGCGACCCGCTGCAACAGCGTATCGGCCTCTTTTGGATCTGCAGTTTGCAGCTGCGAAATCAGCTGTTGTTTTTCTGTTCGTACATATTGTGCTATCAGCTTTGCTTGCGACCGAGCGGCTTCATAGCCGAGCTCGACAAGATCTAAATCCTGATAGAGAGTCTCGTAGACTAATGACAATATTTTAGCATAGTCTGCAAACTTTTGCACGGCTGTCTTATCTGTTCCATCGTAATCGGGATGCTGCTGCAAAAAATCGAACACTATTTTTTGCTGAGTACCGCTGATCATGTCCGGCTGAAGCCGGTACAAATAGGTGCGCAGCTTTGGCTGCAACAGCGCCAGTGCCAGCAAGTGTTCTTCGGTACGCTCCTTTTCGAACAGCGCTTTGTCGATCTGCTGCGGTTCGGCCTGTACAGCACGGCGGCGCACAGGCTGGGTTTCGTCCGGCACACCCGCCAGCTTCGTCGTGAGCGCCTGCTTGTTTACGCTAAGCAGCTCTGCCAGCTTGCCCAAATAGTGATCCTGCTCGACCGTATCGGGCAGCTGGCGAACCACGCGCAGCACCACGTCGCTCAGTTCCCGCTTGCCCTGCGCAGTCGTAAGGTCGAGTGCGGTCGTGTAGCGATCGATGAGCCAATCGACAGCATACTGCGGTTTGGTGATGATATCTTCCCAGGTCTTCACGTCTTGTTTTATGAGCTCGTCGGGGTCTTTGCCGCTGGGAATCGTAATAATCTGCAGGCTCACGCCGACCTTTGCAGCTACCGGGATAGCGCGTTCGGTGGCCGCGATACCGGCTTTGTCAGCATCGAAACACAGGCGAATGTCGCCAGTCAGGCGGCTCAGCGCCTTCAGGTGCGGTTCGGTAAGCGCCGTACCAGCCGTTGCCACCACTTGCCGGACACCAGCTTGATGGCTCGCAATCACGTCCAAATTACCCTCGGCCAGCACTACGAATTTACCTTTGCGTATAGATTCTTTAGCCAGATGCAGCCCGAACACGTGACGGCTTTTGTCGTATAGCGGCGTGGCAGGCGTGTTTATGTATTTGGGAGCCTGCGGGTCATCTGCAAGCAATCGAGCCGTAAACCCAATCACCCGCCCGCTCGGATCGCACAGCGGAATCTGCAACCGGCCGCGAAACATATCGCCCAGGCCTCGGTAGTTTCTACTGCTTAACCCTGCCAGCTGGATTTCTTCGGTCGTGTAGCCTTTATTGCGCAAAAAATCGACAAGTGCGGTTCCATTGTTCGGGCTGTAACCCAGTCGCCATTCCAATGCCGTAGCTTTGGAGAATTTTCGTTTGCCGAGCACATATTCCAGCGCTGTTTTATTCTGTGCAAATTGAGTCTGGTAGAACTTTGTAGCCAGCTCCAACGCTTCGTACAACCGCTCTTTGCTTTTACCGCTGGAGCCGCGCGGACCTTTGCCGTACTGCTCCATGTCCACGCCCGCCCGGCGCGCCAGCAGCTCCAACGCTTCGCGGAAATCCAGACCCTCCACTTCCATAACGAAACTGAACATATCACCGCCCTTGCCCGATGAGAAATCGTGCCAAATCTGCTTGTCCGGGCTCACCACAAAGCTTGGTGTTCGCTCCGCACTAAACGGACTCAGGCCTTTCCAGTTGCGGCCCGCCCGCTTCAGCTGCACATATTCACCTATAACATCTTCAATGCTTAGTCGTGCTTTTACCTCATCCTTCGCATCCATATCTGTTACTATACGCGACTGACCCCATATTCTAAAAACTAGAACCCGGTATTTTTCGTCATAGCTACCGAAGATAGCCATGTGGGACGGCTGCGCATAATAATTCACCAGGCGTGAGTAAACTATAGAAATTTGCTACTATAAACATAACTATGTTCCCCAACGACCCAAACAACCCACAGGGCGAAACACCCCCTTCCATGCGGACTGCTAGCCGCAATACCGTTCCCGTAATACACCCTAACGGTCAATACGAAGTCGTACCACCCCTGCCGCCTAACAGCAACGACGGACACAGCGGACACAACGCTTATGAGTTCATAATGCAGCCGGCAGTGCCAAAACGTTCATTTTCGTTCTCTCTTGGCACAGGGAAAGGTCTGTTCATACGGCTGGGCAGTATACTGGCCGGGCTGATACTATTGGTGGTGATAGTCGGCATACTCATATCGTCGCTAGCACCTAAGGGCAGCACTCCGGAGCTGATAGCAATTGCCGAGCGCCAGCAGGAGCTTATCCGTGTGTCCAAAGAAGCAGCCAATCAAGTCACCGGTGAAGACACGGCAAATTTCGTAACTAACCTGAACCTTAGTCTCACCAGTAGCCAGCAACAGCTAATCAGTTACCTGGCGAGCCATTCTACCAAGATAAACCCGAAAACCCTGGCGCTCGACCAAGACTCGCAAACGGACACGTTGCTGGCAAGTGCTGCCTCGGCTAATAATTACGATCCTGCCCTTGCCCAGAATCTCAACGAACAGCTGCAAACGTACGAAACGCTTTTGCGGTCAGCATACAATCACAGCACCAATAAAGCCACCAAGCAATTAGTGCAGAACTGCTTTAACGGCGCGGCCTTGCTGCTGAAGCAAGGCCAGTCTCTATCTGCCGTTAACAACCGGTAGAACCCTTCTATGTAGATCCGGTGGCCAGATCGTACGAATGGCGAATAAGCGGCTGGACTTCTTCCCATGGCAGCTCACCACTCAGAATAAGGGTGTTCCAGTGTTTTTTGTTCAAGTGGTAGCCGGGCATGACGGTGGCGTATTTTTCGCGCAATATTTCAGCCAGCTGCGGATCACACTTTAGACTCAGGTTGACCGGATCTTTCCCTTCGGGAATAAGCGCAAACATTTTGCCAGCGGCTTTGTATACAGCCACGCCTTCGCCGAACGGGTAGCCTAGCGCTGCGTTTGGCATGCTAAGCAAATATTCTTCAACGGTTTTATGGTCCATCATCAGATACCATTGTACCAAAATTGTTGCCGAATATTCCCGCAGACCTTCCCGAATATTGACAAGCAGCATATAATGCAGAGTAGAGCATAAGGGTAACTAGGGGGATTTCATGGCTGTACGGCGCGCACGCATCTATAAACTGTTCCGCGAAACCAAAACCAAAACACTCAATATAAGCACTGCATTAGTAATGGTAGCCAGCAGCCTCGGCAGCGCTCTACCTCTTATAATTTCCCAAAAAGCCGGCGCGGCACCGAGCGAAACTGTCACTCAAAACAGCACTGCCTGGACTTCAGCCGAACCAGAGGCCACCACTACATCTGGAGGCTCAGCGTCTTTTATTGTCGACGCCAGCTCGCCCAACGGTGTCGGCGCGCTGCACCTCACCACCGATTCGACTACGGCTTCAAAAGCACAGCTCATGGACTACTTCACCACGCCGTTAGCCCTTTCCGGCGTAACGGCAGGCAGTTTGAGCTTCCACACCAAGCAAAACTCCGCCTCGTTCCCGCAGGGCGACCCATCGTATCAGATTCCCGTGGATCTGAATGGTGCTTCTGGCTTCGACACATTGGTGTTTGAACCATATGTCGGCCAAGCCAGCCAACCCGTGCAACAGGGCGTGTGGCAAAATTGGGATGTTAGCGACGGGTTGTTTTATTCTACCCACAGCGCTACTGGAACTGGCGGCAGCGTCGTAGCCAGCCAAGGTTCCCATACCTATACGCTGAGCCAGCTTAAAACGTTTTTCCCGGACCTGACCGTACTTGGCATCGGCCTGAATGTTGGCAGCAACAACCCCAGCTACGATACAGAGGTCAGCGACATTAGTTTCAATGGCACCACTTACAATTTTGAACCCGCCGCCCCTGCCACGCCCGCTAATTTGCGGCTGGTAAACGCAGATGGCACCTTTGCCTGCGGCTTTGCCACGAACCTCGACAGCATCACCCCTACCTGGGACGCTGTAACCGATGCCGCAAGCTACAACTACAAAGTCACCTTGCCCGGCGGCAGCGTGTTCGGGCCCATCAATGCCGGCAATGTCACTAGCCTTACCGGGCCATTCGGCGCCGAAGGCCTGTCCACCTTTAGCGTCCAAGCCGTTGGCAGCGATGGTCTGACTTCTGGCTGGGCAACTCCCTGCGCGGTCACATATGACACCACCGCTCCTAGCGTGCCCGCTGGTGGATTGCCTACTGGCACTATAGAGACCACCAATGATTTCCACTTCACCTGGAACGCTTCCACCGATAGCAGCAACTTGCCTGTCACCTACGAATTTATCGCCACTCAGAACCCGCACACTACCGGCGGCGTATTGGACACGGGCGTGTGGGACAACATTCAAAACGGCAATGCCGAACAGAACAACCTTACCTCGCCCTCAATCCACTCAACCGGCGCGGGAAATGGTGCATGGTACTGGCAAGTACGGGCTATCGACGCAGCGGGTAATAAGAGCGCTTGGAGTGCCGTATGGAATGTTACCATCGATGCGCTCAATCTAAGTGCTCCAACCCTTCTTGCACCCTCCAACGGCGCGGCAGTGAACGGCGCTTCGGTAACCAACACATGGTCAGCTGTTCCAAATGCAGTGAAATACGAATACCAGAGCTTCAACAACGCTGCTGGCACCAGCTTGCGCTTCGATGGCGACTTTGCTGCCGTGTCAAAGACCGCGGTCCACGTTGCAAACGGCACCGTTTTTTACTGGCGCGTACGGGCCATCGACCAGTTTGGCCAGCCAGGCCCCTGGAGCAATGGCGGTGGTCTTTGGAAAGTTATTGTCGACAATAATGCTCCGACCGGCCTCGCCAATGTTTCCCCGGCCGACGGCACACGCACGACCACTGCAGACTTGCAGCACATCACCTGGGCAGCCGCGTCTGACGCAAACGGCCCGGTGAGCTATTTCTACGAAGTCTCCAACTCGTCAGCGACCAATCCCGACGGCTCCTTTGTAACCCCTGTATTCCAGTCCGGTGCGCTTAGCACGAATAAAATTGATACTCCGGGAACCCCAGCCGGTACCTATTACTGGCACGTTCGCGCCATCGATGCCGCCGGGAATAGCACAGCCTGGACATCCGCCTGGAAGCTAACCGTCGACAATACCGCACCGGCAACCCCTGTTGCAACGCCGGCCGGCGATTCGTATACAACCGCACAGCTCGTAAGCCTCACCAGTACTGACGACAGCGGCAACGCGCCTGCCATCTATTACACCACCGACGGCTCTGCTCCCAGCAAAACTAACGGCACACTCTACATCGGTGCATTTACCGTAAATGCCAGTGAAACCGTCAAAGCCATCGCTTATGACCAAGCAGGCAATGCTAGCACCGTGTTAACAGCAGCGTACACCATCATCACGCCGCCGGTCATAACTCCGCTTAGCCTCCGTGTCACTCCCCCTACTCCTCCGCAGCCTCCGGCACACAACCCCAATAAAAACGGTCAGACCACTGGCACGCCAGGTACTACCGGCCAAGTACTGAGCGACACCACAAGCACACCGGATAACGGCGGCACCGGCAATACCAATGGGAAGATCAAGGGCGACAGCGTCGTAAACTTGCAAAATGCCAGCAGTAAAAAGAACGGCAAATTCCTCGCCCTAGGCTGGTGGTGGCTCTCAGTCGTGGCGGCAATAGCTATACTGTGGCGCTTAACTCGTCGCAGCCACGGCAAAAGGTAGCCCGCTAAGACAAATTGCACAATTATTTACCCCTTCAAAAGCAAGGGGTAAATTGTTAAAGCGTTAGATTGGTACAATAGCTGCTCTGTTCAGTTACGATCCGACGGCTACGCTAAAAGAACGTGAGACGTACTCAAAAGCACACCGTCTACACCAAAACCACAGCTTTAGCTGTGGTCGTAATCGCGCAGCCACTCCAGATAATACTGAAGTTCGGCAATGCTCGCCTGGATATCATCGAAAGCCCGGTGCGTGTCGTTCTTGTCGAAAGATACGCCGTATTTGCCCTGCATTACCAGTTTCCAGCTGCTTACATCCAGCATACGGTAATGTAGTAAGGCGTCGACTTCCGGCCACCATTTCTTTACGAATAACCTGTCGTTGTGGATACTGTTTCCAGCTAGAACCGCGGGTTCCTCGCCAAACTGCGCCTGTATAAACCCAACCAGTTCGTGGATTACATCCAGTTCCGGACGGCCCTGTGTACGTACCCGCTCGGTCAGCCCGCTTTTGGCGTGTTGCTCTTTTGCCCACGGGCTAGAACGTTCCATAACTTCGTCCGGTTGGTGTATAACCGCTTCATAGCTGGCAAGCGTCTTGAATGTCCAATCAGTTATTTCTGCGGCGACCTCGATAATAACGTGATTATCCACGTCGAGCCCGGTCATTTCCAAATCCACCCAGAGCAACTTGGTGCTCACTGCCTTTTTATCTATATCCATATCCGGTCATTATAACAAGCGGCGCGCACTGGTGCCAGAGATACCAAGGAGCGTGCCCAGGGAGTATCCTTTAGGTAAGATCCTAGAAGTACCTATGCTTGAGCTATTTTTATCAGATCATTGGCACACAAAAGAAATCCGGCCCCCTTCGGAGCCGGATTTTTCACACACAAGCCTCTTGGGCTATTTTCGGGCAGTTTTGAGCGCGTCGGCATACCATTTTAGCGCGCCGACTGCGGCCTTTAGGTTCGCAGCCGGACCATACGGTTTGGCTTCCAGCTCTGCCTTCAGCACGCCCGCCTCGTCGATGGCATCCCCCACGCCGTCGCTGAAAAATAGTGCCTGCGGAATACTGATAGCCCCCACGCCGGGTAGCGCCACGCGAAGTGTTGCGACAGCCTGTGCGCCGCCAGTAGAGCCGTGAGCCACTAGTGCGACCGGCTTCTGTTCCATTTGATAGTCCAGTACGTCCAGAGCGTTTTTAAGCACGGCAGAGGTAGAACGGTTATATTCAGGCGTCACCAGTACATAACCGTCAAACTCGCCTACTTTATCCAGCCACTTTTTTACTTCGGGCACTGGGGTGCGGTTTGGGTTGTAGCGCGGGCTCGCTGGTTCGTCGAAAAACGGCATCGGGTAATCCCGAAGGTCTAGCACTTCTACCTCAGACTCTTTGCCAACCTCACCAGCGACCCACTTAGCCAGCTTGTCCGTCATCCGGCCTTCACGGGTACTTCCAACCACAACAGCAATTTTAGTCATACTTTATCCTCCTTGGGTAGCAGGTACACGTGCCTGGAATCGTGCAGTACAAGGCGCCAGCGAGCAGCGGAACGAGTCGTACGAAAAGTACGGCGAGAGAGCAGCGGAGATGGCAACGAAGTAATGTGCGGTTACAGGCACGTGTAGTATGCTATACTTTATATAGTTAACAGTAGCTAGTATAGGGACAATACTATACAAAGTAAAGTATGAATGTATCAGATACAGCAGCATTAGAGTCCAAAGTCGGTTGTATCGCATCGGCTATGGAAATCATTGGCAACAAGTGGACTGCTCTTATTTTGCGCGACCTCGCTAATGGGCCGAAGCGCTTTAGCGAATTGGAAAAATCCGTGGGCGCCATAAACCCGCGCACCCTTTCCCAACGGCTTGATGGTCTAGAAAAACACGCCATCGTCACCAGAACCTCATTCGCAGAAGTCCCGCCGCGCATTGAATACACCCTGACCCAAAAGGGCGAAGACCTCGTACCCGTGCTCAAGCAAATGGCTGCGTGGGGCGAGCAATATTACGATCAGGATACATGCTTAGACTAGCCGGATGTATGCCAGTACCGTCGGCCCGCATACTCCGAGATCGTTAATTTTTTTGACTCCCTGCCGGAACATACCCAGGCAAAAGATTACTCCGCAGTTTTTTCAAATTCCAGCGCCGCAGAGTTAATACAGTAGTGCTGGCCGTTTGGCGAGCTCGGGTCATCAAATAAATGCCCTAAGTGACTACCACACGTTGCACACAACACTTCGGTGCGGCTCATGCCCAGACTATCATCCGGAACAAGTTTTAACGCATCATTACTGGCAGCTTCCGAAAAACTCGGCCAGCCAATCAACCCAGGCATGGTTGATTCGTATTTGGCATCACTCTTAAACAATAGCGATTTGCAGACCGGGCAGCGGTATTCACCCTCCGCTTCGTTGTAGAGCAGTTCTCCGGTACCTGGCGTTTCGGTACCATGCTCGCGCAGCACATGATACTGTTCTGAGCTTAACTTTTCCCGTAATTCGTCGTC
>JAICKY010000023.1 GCA_025927655.1 Candidatus Saccharimonadota bacterium
TAGATGTACGCGAATCGGGTACCGGCGGTGCTGCTCGCTATGTCGACAAGTTAGTCGAAAATTTACACGCCCTAAAACCACGGCACTCTATAATTTTGCTAGCCCGTGCCGAGCGGCTCAAAGCCCTGCACGAATTGGCACCTTCGTTTACAGTTGTCGAGACGCCGTTCAAGGAATTTACCTTTGGCGAACAGATTGGCCTGCTTCGCCAATTGAATGGGCTGGAAGCAGACCTGGTGCATTTCCCCATGGTGCAGCAGCCCGTACTGTACAGGGGTCGCGTCGTGACTACCATGCAGGACCTGACTACGGTGCGTTTTAAAAACCCCAGCAAAAATCCGGTGGTGTTCTGGGTAAAACAACAGATTTATAAATGGATAAACTGGCGCGTAGCCCGCAAATCAACCAACCTTATTACTATATCTAACTTCGTCCAGCAAGATATCGCACAGTACGCGCACATATCACCCGAAAAACTGACCGTAACTTACGAAGCAGCTGACACTATATCCGACAGTCCCGAACCGGTAGCCGAACTGGAGAACAAGCAGTTCGTTATGTACCTCGGCCGTCCCATGCCACACAAAAACCTCGAACGGCTTATTCAGGCATTTGTATTACTACAAAAAGATCGGCCGGAATTATATCTAGCACTCGCTGGTAAAAAGGACGTGCTATACGAACGGATCGAGGCCAGCGTCGCCGAGCGCGGCATAAAAAACATCGTGTTTACCGGCAAAATAACAGAAGGGCAACTGAAATGGATGTATCAACATTGTGCAGTCTATGCATTCCCATCTCTCAGCGAGGGGTTTGGCCTGCCCGCGCTCGAAGCGTTGCAACACGGCGCTCCGCTAGCAAGCACGAACGCCACCTGCTCGCCGGAGGTTTACGGTGATGCAGCCCATTATTTCAACCCGCTCGATGTTACCGACATGGCCGCTAAAATCGGCGAGATACTTGATGATCCGAGTCTGCGAAAAGATTTGATACAAAAAGGCTATAGGCAAGCCGCCAAGTATTCATGGTTGCGCATGGCAAAACAAACACTGGCCGTATACGAAACAGCGCTCAAAAGCACTCCTAAATAAATGCCGTATCACGTTGCTTTAGGCGAGTTTCAGCACAATATGCCGGTCACGCCCGTCACCCACTGATTCACTCAATATGCCGGCATCAGCTGCAACCTTGTGGACCACCCTGCGATCCGCCGCATTCATCGGCCGCACATCGTACGGTTCGCCCGTTTCTTGCACACGCCTTACCCACTCCTCGGCAGTTTTAGCCAGCCGGTCGCTGCGCTGTTTCTTGTACTCGGCTACGTCGACATTAACCCGTGTAATTTCGTAGCCGTTGCTTTTGAGTGCATTGCTAACCATAAATTGTATAGCGCGTACCGTTTCGCCACGCTGACCAATCAAAAAACCATTTAACTGCGTACTGGGGATGTTTAGTTCAATTACCTCACCATCCTCACTCGTCGCATATACATCGGTATTCAATCCAAAAAAAGACAGCAAGTCTTCCAGGTATTTCTTAGCGAATTGAATAGACGATTCCATTACTTCTTCCTCCGCTTGGTCGACTTTTTCTTGGAGGTTTTTGGTTTTTTAGGCTTTGCTTGCGATGGTTGTGACACAATTTCAGCCTCGGGGATTTCGGAGACATTTTTGGTAGATTTCACATCGGCCAGTTTTTCCATGTCTTCTTCGTCTTCGCGTAATGCAATTGATTGCTGGATGTAGGCAACCAGCCCACCAGTCAGCCAGTACAAACTCAGTGCAGACGGAAGGTTAACAGTAAACAAGAAGACCATGAAGGGGATAATGTACTGCGTACTGCGACCGACGGCGGCGTTTACTTCTGACTGGTCGGCTTGCGTACCGTTGCCGGCATCCTTCAGGATGTCACGCAGCTTGCGCGAGTCTTTGCTCACCGGCATTAGCTGACGACTGGTCAAGAACTGAATCGCCGCACTACCGATAACCAAGATAAGGGCGGGGATGTACGTACCCATAGGCCCGAAAGCACTGCGCGTCAGATCGATCACACCAAAGAAAGTTTCGTCAAAGTCTTTCGGATGGTGTGCGATATGCTGCATCCACCCTAAATGCTGGAGCGCAGGGTAGGCAAAATCAAACATATTCTTTGGGTCATCTATAACACGACGCAAACCACTGTAGAGACCTATCAGGATCAGCAGATGCACAATTAGAATAGGGATGGTGCCCAGCGGGTTCACGCCACGCTCTTTATAGAGCTCCATCATCATTAGTGATTCTTTTTGTTTGTCACCCTTAGCTTCCCGCTTAATGCGCTTCAGTTCGGGCTGCATTTTGCGCATCAGCTTGGTCTGGCGTAACTGGCGTTTTACCAGTGGCCACATCAGCAATCGGATAACAATGGTGAAGATGATGAGGCTCAGGCCAAAGTTATGGCCAGGCATGAGCGCGTATATAAGAACCAGCAGGTTAAAAATTGGCTGAACGATAAGATGTGTAAACATAAAATTCCGTGTTATTCCTTAGGATCCACTATAGCATGTTAGCCGGAAACGGCCGAAGTAAGTTTAGCTTTTTGTACAAGTTTTTTTACGTCGGCCTTTAGCGCTTCGGGCGGCATAGCGGCAATCTGCTCGTCATACACCACCAGAACCAGATCGTACGGAGCAGTAAAATTACTAGACAAAATACGAACATTCTCGTACAGTCTCCGTCGGATTCGGTTGCGAACAACCGCGCGCTTGCTGACCTTACGACTTACCACCACAGCCAGTCTATATGCCTTGCGCCTCGGGTTAGATTCATACCGCAGCGCAAATGCGCCCGAACGTACGGATTTTCCGTTTCTCTGTAGCCGTTGTATGCCGCCACGGCCATGAAAACGATTATTGCGCCCAATCATACTAAATAGTGTACTCGGTTTACTGTTGTAAACATAAGTTCAGTCGGCTCCCAAAATAAAAGATCGGAACCTTGAGTGTCCGATCTTTTATTCTAAAAGGTTTAGTGCGTTAATCGAGCGCGACCCTTGTTACGGCGACGCTGTAGTACAGCACGTCCGGCCCGGGTAGCCATGCGCTTCATAAAGCCATGTTCCTGAGCGCGGTGGCGCTTTTTTGGTTGGTAGGTGCGTTTTGGCATCAGACGATCTTTCTTATCACTTTATCGTTATTAGCGTGAGTATATCACACTGACCGATGTTTGGCCAGTGGCTCTCCCCTGTTACGTACATACCCAATAGTACCAAGTTTTCCCCTTTTATCCAATACTTTTCCACAGATTAACAGATAGAGGCCCCGACTGTGTATAACTATACCCCTGCTCTGCTCCAGCAGGCACTCAAAATAGTTGTATAAATTATTGTGGAAAACTTTCCCAGAGGTGCGGTATAGTTATACACAAGGCACGGAGACAGGAGGGAGCTTGCTCACCCTGATGAGTACCATAGAGGAAAGCGTTATACACAGGTTAAGGGTAACAAGGAATGGAACACGTGGAGCAAGATAAGCTTTGGCAAGCCGTACTGGGCGATATCGAGATAACACTCTCTAGAGGTAACTACCTCACCTGGTTCAAAAACACACAATTGCTCAAACACGACAGCGACAAGCTGGTTATTGGCGTGCCCAATGTATTTATAAAACAGCAGCTGGAGAAGAAATATAACGATCTGGTTAGCGATACACTCCGTAAAAACGGTGTGAACGTACCACTCGTAGAATATAAAATTCAGAGCGTCGTACGCCGCCCGGAAGCCGACGAGGCTATCTCCCTGCCCTCTGTTGTCACCAACTCTCAAGCCGATCACTCGCCACAGACTACCCTCAAAGCCAGCAATAGCCTGGCTCACGCGTACCGGCTAGGCATAAATGACCGGTATACTTTCGATACGTTTGTAGTTGGGTCGGGAAACGAACTGGCCTACGCCGCTTGCCAGGCTATCGCTGCTAATCCGGGCATAAAATACAATCCGCTATTTTTATACGGTGGTTCCGGGATTGGCAAAACACACCTGATCCAGGCTGTCGGCAACGCTGTGCTCGCAACCAAACCGGATGCACGAGTGGTATATGTATCTACCGAGCAGTTCGTACAAGAGTTTGTAGATGCTCTGCGCTACAAGAAAAACACCGACTTCGCCGACTTTTACCGTGGTGCGGATGTGCTTATCGTCGACGATGTGCAGTTTTTGGCGGGCAAGGAAAAGATTCAGGAAGAATTTTTTCACACCTTCAACGCTCTGCACCAGGCAAATAAACAAATTATTATCAGCAGCGACAAACCACCGCGCGAGATTCCAACGCTGGAAGAGCGTCTACGAAGCCGGTTTGTCTGGGGCATGAGCATAGACATGCAAAACCCAGATTTTGAAACCCGCTGCGCCATTTTGCAAATAAAGTCCGAGCTGCACCGCGTACAGCTACCGAACGACGTGGTTGATTATTTGGCGACTAATATATCGACTAATATTCGTGAACTAGAGGGTGCGTTAAACCAGCTGCTAGCGTTTTGTGAAATGCGTGCGCTCGAACCAAATCTGGCGATCGCTACAGGTTTACTTGGCTCCAGCCAGGCCCGACCGAAACATCTGAGCGCCCGGCAAATCATAGAACGTTGCGCCCGGCACTACCAGGTTAGCGTCGAAGACATCGTAGGGCCAAAGCGTGATAAAGATATAGTAGTGCCCCGGCAGATTGCTATGTATATGTTGCGGAGCGAACTTCACCTGAGTTTTCCAAAGATCGCCCGGGAGCTTGGCCGCAAAGACCACACTACTGCCATCCATTCAATCGAGAAAATCGAAAAGGAACAAAGGCTCGATGCCGATGTACGCAACGCCCTAGCCGAAATAAAGGAGCGTCTGTATGCATAATTCCTTGCTCAAAGCAGCCTGTGCAATAGTGCCCAAAACCTGTGTACAAGCTGTGGCCGAGCTGCGTGTTCCCACCCGGAAACCCAGCATGTTATCAACATGGGCAGCTAGTGGCATTAAAGCCAAGTGGAAAGTATTGCCACTTACCCCCACTGCTTTGCACAAGTTTGTTATGCAGTTCTACACACTAAAAATAAGACATGTATCATCGGTAAGCGGTGAGTTTTCCCCACTTTCCACACTCCTAATAATAAGGTCCATGCAGGTAAAAGAAGAAAATCTACTAATAGGACACGGAGGATAACCCAGCATGAAACTGAAAGTCACACAGGAAAACCTAAACAAAGCGCTTGGCTTAGTAGCGCGTGTTGCTAATACTCGGGGTACCCTGCCGATCCTTAGTAACGTCCTGTTAAAAATCGAAGGAAACAGACTAAGCGTTGCAGCTACCAACTTGGACATCGCCATTTCCTGTCAGCTTGGCGCACAGGTACAAACCGAAGGATCGCTAACAGTGCCAGCTCGCCTGCTCCAAGACTTCGTGAATGGTTTGCCGAGCGGTGTGATTGAGCTGGAACAGGACGACCAGCGGCTTAAGATAACGACCGACAGCTATAAATCGGTCATAAACGGCGTATCTGCCGAAGAGTTTCCGGTTATGCCAGCTATAGAGGGTGGCACTAGCTGGAAGATGTCGGCACCGTTACTTAAGAAAGCGCTGCAACAAGTGCTAATGGCTGCGTCGAGCGATGAAAGCCGCCCCGTGCTTACCGGCGTACTCTTTCAGACGGTTGACGGTGTGCTGTATGCAGCTGCTACCGATAGCTACAGGTTGGCTGAAAAGCGCCTGACCGAGCTGAAACAAGAAGTGAAACTACTTATTCCGGCTACGGCTTTGCATGACGTGCTGCGTATTATAAACGACCACGAGGGTGATATAACGGTCGTGCACGACGACCAGCAGGTGCAATTCCGAGCTGGAGATGTCGAACTAGTGGCCCGGCTAATCGAGGGAAACTACCCTGATTACCGCAAGCTCATCCCGACTAGTTTTGCGACTACCGCTGTACTCGCTCGTTCTGAGCTCGTTAATATAACGAAAGTATCAAGCCTATTCGCCCGTGAGAGTGCCGGCAGTATTGTTGTGAGCGTGGACGAACCGAGCGAAAGTATCTGGATCCATGCGGTGGCGTCACAGCTAGGCGAGAACAATGCTACGTTAAAGGTGGACGCCAAAGGTTCTGGCTCGATTACGCTCAATTCACGCTATCTAATCGACGGTTTACAAGCGATGGACGCAAAAATGATCCAGATTGGCTTTAACGGCAAACTGGAAGCGGTAATGCTCGCTGGTAGCGAGGCGGACGATTATCTGCACATTATTATGCCGCTGAAATCCTAGGTGGGGATAGTACGTTTTCACAGTACTCCAAGAAGGAACGGTATACTGGTGATATGATTTCGGATTTGCGGTTGCAGCAGTTTCGCTCGTATAGCGATGCTTCGTTCGAGTTTGGTGCCGGCGTTAATATTATCGTCGGACCAAATGGCAGTGGAAAAACTAATTTGCTGGAGGCGATCCTGGTGCTAGCTCGAGGTAGTTCGTACCGGGTGGGCGACGTTGACCTGCTCCAATTTGGTGCACCGTGGTTCAGGCTCGATGCTCGTCTGGAACCACAGGATTCTACCCGGATAGTTAAACTTGTAACGACGCCACGACAGGCTAAGAGCTACGATATAGACGGCAAAAACTACACCCGGTTAAGTATGCAGCATATGGTGCCGGTTGTGCTGTTTGAACCAAACCATTTGCAGCTGCTGCATGGTGCGCCAGATCTGCGCCGCAGCTACCTGGATGACATTCTGGAGCAGACAAACCCGGGGTTTGCCAGCTATCGGCGCAATTACCGGCGAATTGTAGCGCAGCGCAACACCCTGCTCAAACGCGCAAAACAGCCGACGGTACAAGAATTATTTCCCTGGAATCTGCGGCTGAGCGAGCTTGGGGCTACCATTACCCGTGCACGCGCAGACTTATGTGACAAGCTGGCAGCAAAACTCACCGAAACGTACACCGAAATATCTCAGTCAAAAACCCAGGTGACTCTAGCATACCGGCCAAAATTCCAACTTGAAAACTATGAATCTTCCCTGCTCTACAAGCTGGAAAGCCATATGCACGAAGATATCGTCCGAGGTTTTACCGCGTATGGCCCCCACCGTGAAGATTTCGAAGTGCTATTTGACGGTCGCCCTGCCGACGAATATGCGTCACGCGGCGAAACACGTACTGCCCTATTAGCACTCAAAATCATTGAACTGCAATTACTGGAAACGGTTCGCGGCCAAACTCCACTATTATTGCTTGACGATGTGTTTAGTGAGCTTGACGGTGTACGCAGACGTGCGCTGACCGGTTTTCTGCAACGCTACCAGACGTTTCTGACGACCACCGATGCTGATGTCGTGGTAAAACACTTTACCGACAGTACTATCATCCCGCTTGAGCGACAGAACTAATTACTGATCAGAACTCATATTGAATAGGGTTGCGCCGGTCTGGGGATCAAAGATTGTCAGCTGTACGTTTTCGAGGTCGCTATACGTAAGGGTTGCTTTGTAGGGTACCGAGTCGATGGTGCCGCTAAAATTAAGCGTGAAAGGATCGTTGCTATCCGGATTGTGTGGGCCTGGTGTAACGGTGCTGGGGAGAATGGCGATATATTTAGCATTTTTCTTGTATTTGAAGAACAATTCTCTAATATTAGCTGCCTGGTCAGTGGTAAGACCCCTAGCGACAACAGTATCCATGCCGGTAAACGTGATGTTGTCGGAAGACGGCACGGGAGGTGCTTGGGTTTTAGGAAGTCGTAGAACGGTGTTTTTCCCCAGCCGGACTGTCGCGCGTCCAGTAACGCTATTTCCGTTGCTGTAGGAAGCTATTTCGTAGGAACCAGGGAGTAAGCGGAGTTTCGTGGAGCCGGTACCTACCATTTTAGCCTCTTTGTTATTTTGGCTGATACTAATTGCTGCGGTGCTGACAGGAGTGCTAATGGTGAGCGTGCCGGTAGTGTGTTTGATGTGTAGGCTGGAAACTGTTGTGAAGGCCACTAAACCTGCCAAAACCAACGCCACTACAGGCACTAGCGGCCCCGAGGTAAATCTATTCGCTGACGGGTTCATAGGTGACTCCCAAACTATTAAGATATTGGCCAAGGTCGGCGGGTAAGTTTTCGGTAGTGGTTGTCGGGAATGAACTGCCCGGTCCCAGCGCCGCGGTGTATACTCCATTTTCCTTGTGCATGACGATGTAACTATTAGAAACCTGATTGGTAATGGCTATGATATTGGTAACGACCCACTGGTTGTTATCGAAATAATGGGTGCCTTGCAGCCGGTAATCTTTGCCGATTACCGGTAGTGAATTCGAACTGTTATTGGTGAACGCCTGGGATATCTGGCCGCTGAGAGCTGGCGCAGACCGCAAACTAACTGTCTTGGCATTTCCAAGCAGTATTGGTTTTACAGACAGTACAGCAATCAGCAACAGCCCTAAGATCCCTAGTCTTATGATAATCCTCTTATTTGATGTGTCTGATTTCATACTGCTCCTATTATGCGCTTGGTGCTGCCCCAGGTCCTACATACCGAAGGTAAAGTTTAGCTGAACTATTAGTCTCAATGCTGGGGCCTACCTGCTCCGGCTGTGGCCTCTGGGAGGTGTGTGCGGCAAAAGTGTATATTTTCTGTCCCTGCACGTGGTCTACGACTTCGACGTGTCCCGGCTCTGGCTGTACGATGTCCCCTGGCTGTAACTCGCCAAAGGTAATAACCTTCCAATATTTACCATTACCAGGTTGGTAGTGGCCAAACACAAGCGCTGAAGGCATATTTGAGTCTTCGCGTTCTATATCAGTGTTCTCTTCCAGACTAACACCATACACATCGTAAACTGCAATGTCTACTAACCCACTACAGTCCAAGTAACAGCTAGGTCCAATAACAGGACAATACTTGCTGTGCCATTCTGCCCCGCTGCCATGCCCGCTGTCTGTTCCCCCGTCTGCTTTGTAGCTGACAGGATCATATTGCTCGGCAGCGCAGATGATACGTGCATTACCAACGGCACTTGCACACTGGGGGCTTAGGCTGCCGCTGTTAGTACCACACGCTCCAGGGCTTGAAGTGCCGGAATATTTGTTGAAGATCGCAGTTGCATTGTCCATGCGGCCCTGTATTCTGGAGGCGTCATCGGCAGATATCTCGTATTTTTGGTGGAATATGAGTGCTGCCTGGCCGGGGTCACCCTGGGCTTCCATGCCCGTTAGCGCATCCTTGTAAGCGCCGTTTAGTTCATGCCATACATAGTTTAGCTGGGGCACAAGGATTTTTGGGTCGGCATTGTGGCTATTGGCGTATTTTATATACGCCGGGCGTCGTCCACCATCCCACTGCACTAACCCCACTCCCTCGAAGTACACGTCAGACATGTCGCTCCACGCATTTGCTGTCTGCGCGATTGCCGGGTCGAAGTGGGATTCGGCCTGCATATTGCCCATAATTCCGGCTGTTGCCACGGGGCTTAGGCCCACGGTAGATGTAAAGAAATTCCAGATTCTTGACTCTTGGTCTTCGCCGGATGGTTCGGTGGAATAATAAGTATTGTCGCCGCCGGCTGCTCCGGCTGATCCTGCCGCTGAACCTGCTGAACCACAGGTTGGCTCGTTTATATCATAGAGGTCTATACCTTGCATGAAGATGTCCTTTTGTGTAGTAGCATCGGGGCTAGAGGCAGTGTCAGCAGAAACCGTTCTAAGCGGTATAGCCGTAACCAAAAGGAGTAATGATAGCCACAGCCCCACCTTTTCTAGGACTACTTTGCGTTTTGTCACGGGGCGATTCCTATTGCAGCTAGGTTAGCCTGAGCTTCTGCCGGCGATGTCCAGTAATTGTATGCGCTGGTGGTATCAGTAGCGTCTCCAGTGCTGTTGTCAGAGTCAGTGGCATCGATCCCCCCGCTCAGTCCCTCGTCGTCGCAGGATTGAGGGTTGCCTTGGAAGCAAGCAGCGGCTTTTACGGTGTGGGTATCGTTAACGAACATGATCATTCGGCGCCAGATCCCTGTTGTATTGTTTGCGACCGTATCTGCAGGTGTGCCGATGTCGTTGCAGTTGGCATCGATGTAGCTGTCTTGATGCGGGTCGGCATCTTGCGATGCCTGTACGTCCCACATGCCATCTTGGTATGTCAGGGTGTTACCGAAGCAGGCACTGATCCGCTGGGCATAATCGCACGACGAATCCACAAGGCCGTCGTTGAGACATGAGGCGTCGAGGATAGTAGCAACGTCATCGCCGTTGGCGTAGGGGTCTTGTATGTTCGGGTCGTTTAACAGCTGCGCAGGGACGCCTGTTTGTCCAAAGGTCCAGTTGTAGCCGGTTACTTCTGTAGGGGCTGCTTCGGCTCCAACTTTGGGCAGTATGCTGCTGAAGACGCTCGAAAATGCGCTCCCTACGTGGAGGACGCTCTGGGATAGGCTTATGAGGTTGTCGCTGTAACTGGGGCTGATGTCGGTCATGAAGTGCCCGAGCAATGATTGGCTGTCATAGGCATCGAACACGCGGGCAAAGAAGTTTTCTGATTCGAACTGCTGCTGTTCCTGTTTGAGTTCGCTGTTTAACATGGCGGTTGAGGTTTCGTTGTCCAAATCTATGCCGCCGCTGGCTGTGGAACCTATGTTTGCAAGTTCACGTGCCCCGTAAGCCAGTATTGCCCCGCCCGCAGGACCTTTGATGAGCGATGCCGACAGTTTCCCCTGGGTTGTTGCGTTGAGTACGAACTTCTCTACGTAGTGGAGCGTCACGGCAGATACGGCCACCTGGAGACCGACCTTCAAAGCCACCTGGCCAACAAGTGCCGGTGTAAGTGCTCCCGCCGATCCAATTTCCCCGACCGCGTCAGCTACGGCTATGGCCATACTGGCAATAGCTTGAATACCCTGGCCTATCGTGCTGCAGAGTCCTGACGCTATGGTCTCACCTCCTACTGCGTCGCTCGCCCCCGCTTTGATATTGCTGGCAGTCGTGGTGCTCGAGAAAGCCTGCTGAATATCACCGTCTATGTCGGGCGCATTCTTGGTATGTGAGCCATGTGCCAGCTCTTCCATGGGCGCATTATTGTCGAGCACCCCCTTACCCTGTGCGTTTTTAAGGCTTCTGAGGAGGTTGCCGACTTGGGAGACGGTTATGCCTCTGCCGCCTGCCTTCAACTGTGCTGCGGCCGCTATGAACCGGGCGGCCGCTATGGCGGCTGGTATGGCGACGCGCAAACGATTGATGATGGGGATCTTGCCGGCAATACTACGCACTTCGCAAACGCCACCGGTAAAAGTCAGGAGCTTCCCGACGGTGCCATACGCCTCATCGGTCGTTTTTACGTCGTCTACGGCTGATTGCCCTTCGGCAATAGTCGGTGCCGCGGCATCATCAAGAGCTTTTTCTTCCAGGGCGTCTGCGGCGCCTTCTTTTTGCTGCTTGGTTCCTGTTAGCTGGTTCTCGGCCGATCTTTCCAGTGCGGCTTTAGCACGGTCGAAGGGATGTAAAACCGATGGAAGACCCAAGGTTTTGAACATCAGGCGGGTTTTTATGCCGGTTACGATTTTGCCATCTTCCAGGAATGGCAATGTATTTTTGGCAAGTAACCGGGCATCTTTAACTCCCATATCTCGTTGGTTTATTGAAAATTTTGTGCCCGAACCGGATATATCGTTGGCGCTAATATCGAGCTTTCCGGCTAGAAAGTTCTTCGCATCGCTGTCGTTCATTCCCGCTAACTCGGGGTATTTAGATTTTAGCTTACTGGTATCGATATGCGTTTCGGTGACCTGGCCGAACAGTCCGGACTTCATGGTCACGCCTACTTTAGCCAGCTGGTCTATAGGGTGGCCAAAAGTGTCGTTGCCCAGCTTGGAAAGTACTGTCCGCGTAAAAGAGCGGCCTTGGACCGCTCGGGCCTTGTCGTAGAATTGGCCGGTGACTTTGGCTGAAGTGTTTTCACTGCCTATGTTTGGTTTGCGCAACAGCACTCCAATTTGCAAAAGCTGAGAAGGCCCGGCTAGCATGGACAGGCCGAACAAACTTCCGCCCACTAGCGTACCGCCGGCCATCCCAAATATTCCGGCACGTTTTTTGTTCCAGAACTTATTCTTGCCGACCTTGGCCTCTTTCTTCTTGCCTTTTTTGTCTCCTGCGCCGCTATAGTTCGGGTCGTCGCCGGCGTCTTTTTCTTCCTGCTTTAGTTCATCTTTGCTGGCATGTTTACTTGATTTAGAGCCATCGGTTTGTGATGTGTCACCTGTGTTTTCTGAGCCGCTTCGCGAGGCCGCCATATTCTCGCCGTTGTTTTCGGCGTCGGGCAAGGCGTGTGATGCCTCAATGTTGTTTCGCTGCGCCATTTTTTGCGAACCGGATTCAGTAGCGGCTGGCGCCCGATACATTGCCTCGAGGTCGTCTAGATTGGTTTTTTCGTCGTCGTAAACTGGCATGGCTATGAAAAGTTATTGGTGCTGCCAGGCATTAGCTGGTTCTGTAGGTCTATCGTGCCGTTCGGCTGGCTAAAATCGCCTGCTGCCTGGGCCTGCTGCATGGCCTGTATCTGCGCCGGATTGGTTGTAATGAGCCCGGTCTCGGTCGGGCTGGCAACCACTTGGATGTGGACATGGTTTTGTCCGGCAAAAAACAGCCCTTGTCCTACCGGGAATTGGCTCAGCCGTTTTTTCTCTTCGCTGGTGAGTTTGAAGACATCGCTTAGAATGTCGACAGCTGAGGGAGATTGTTTGAGCAGCAGCTGCATGCTGGCATTGGCTACAATTGCCCTGCCCATGCGGCTGCCCATGAAATCTTCGACGTCCTGCGTAATGGTGGTAATGCCCAGGTTGTATTTGCGGGCGCGTTTTGCCAGGCTGAACAAGAAGTTAGCGCTGTCTTCGTATTTCATAAGCTGCCATGCCTCGTCTACGATCAGGATACGCTTTTTCTGGTCGGATTTGGTTTTGTTCCAGATGTAGTTCAGGACGATATACATGGCCACGGGTCGCAGTTCGTCTTCGAGATCACGGATGTTAAATACCACCAGCGGATTGTTGATGTCGATGTTGCTGGGCTGGCTGAATATGCCGGCGAACGTACCGGTGGTGTATTTGCGCAGGCGCTGTGCCAGCTGCGGCCCGGTGCCGCCCATGTGGAGCAATGTGTCGTACAGGTCGGCAATGGTCGGCGGCGGCGACGTGTGGGTGAGCGGGTCGTTGGTTATGCCTGCTTTGGCGTAGGTTTCGATAAGTGCAGCATCCAGGTCGGCCTCTTCGCTTGGTGCTAGGGCTGGCATGATGACGCCGTTACCACCCTGCATCTGCGCTTGAGCACCGCCCATCATCAGGCGTAGCAGGCCATGCAAGGTAATAAGGTTGGAACGCAGCGCGTTGTCTGCCTCTTCGGTATCAACCACTTTTGGCAAGTCGAACGGGTTGATACGGGTTGCGCTGTTGAGCGACAGGCGTACGTAGGCGCCCGCCACTGCATCGCACATGCGCTCGTATTCGTTTTCCGGGTCGATGATGAATACCTCGGTACCCAGCATCATGCTCCGGAGCGCTTCAAGTTTCACGGTGAAAGATTTACCAGCGCCAGACTTGGCGAATACCACCGAGTTGCCGTTTTCCAGGCTAAACCGGTCAAAGATAACCAGGCCGGAATTGTGCATGTTAATTCCGTACAAAATGCCATTCCCCTGGCTCAGGTCGGCGCTGGTGAATGGAAAGCTGGTAGATATAGCGCCAGTCGACATGTTGCGGCGGATTTGTAATTGGTCGGTCATCTGCGGAACGACACTATTGAGTCCCTGTTCTTGCTGGGATGAAGCTGGCTTACTGAACACCAATTGCTGGCCGAGCATGCTCTCCACTTTGTGGCTGACAAATTCGAGCTCTTCGACGCTGCCGGCGTAGACGGTAAAGTACAGGCCGAATCGGAAGAAGCGCTCCTCGCCGACCTGTAGTTTGTCGCGCATTTCTTCGGCGTCGAGAATGGCGGCTTGTTTGCTTGGATCGCGAACCCTGCCTTTTTCGGAATCAATCTGAATGCCTGCTTCCAGCTGGGTGACTTTCTTGCGCAAGTTCTCGAGGACGACCTGGCTTTCTACCGGGTACACATACATAGAAATGTCGACGATTTCATCAAGATTAACCAGTCCGCTTAACCAGCCGGTGTAAATCTGCCGCGGATAGCCGTACACGTAATAGGTGCGGGCATAGCGTGTGCCGAGCTGGAAATAGGTGCCCTGGAATTCAATAGAACTTGGTGCGATAAAATCACGAAGTGCGGTGATGCCCTTCTGGAATGCGGCAGCAACTTCCGCTTGCTCGCGTGCCTGCTGGGCTTGGGCGAGCGCTACCGGGTCAAGTTGTTTGTCTTTTCGTGCCATTACTGTAGCTCCCTTTGCAAGTGCGCCTGCTGGGCTGTGCCGGTACCCTTGGTGACAATATCGGCAGTCAGGTCATTGAAGTTTTTAAGCTGTTGACGGGTGGCCGTGTCGGGGTTGTAGGTGTCATAGTACAGTTCAATAAGTTCCTGGGTGTCGAGCGGCAGGCTCTGTATATTGCACTGCATTAGGCCTCCCAGAACTGCCTGTACGCGGTTGCGCAGCTCCGTTTTAGCCTTTTCCAGGTCGGCCTCATTTATGACGACGTGGTCTTCCCTGGTATTGAAAATTTGTGTCAGGCCGGAAAAGAAGTTCTTGCTTTGGGTTAGCGCTTTCTGGACGTCTATTACCGGGAAGTATGGCACGACGATATAGAATTTTTTGTCCATGATGTTTGTTTGCCGCGAAAGCTGGTCGATGTAATCGATGTAATCGTCCATGAGCAGCGCAAGCAGCATGTTGTCGTGTTCGGTGCGGATTTTGTCTAGCTTTTCGATGTAGGGTTGCAGATCAACCTTCTGCGAGCGGATGAATATCTGTATCGGGAAATACAGTGAGTTTAAAAACCCTTGATACGCATATTCTACGGCCTCTTGTTCCTGGGGGCTCATGAGGTCGAAGTTGATGCTTTTTACCATGACAACGCTGCGGAAGCTACCGTCATTCATGATGACGATACCGTCGCGGATTTCGGCGATTTGCAGCGTGTTTTGAGTGCTATTCGGGTTAGTTTTCGGTGATGCTACTGCCGGGCGTGCAGTACCGGGTGCGACAGGTTGCGAGGGCATCGGCTGAGGGGCGCCTACTGCGGCTGCTGGAATGCCAGATGATGGATAAGGGTTAGGCGGAGGCGTAGGAAGAGGCTGCGGAGTAGGGGGTACTCCGGGAGGCATGGGGTACGTTTGTCCCACCCCAGTATTTTGTATTTGCGGTTGTTGGTTTGGATCCATTAGTCCTTACATGCCCACTGCCTTAGACGTACTGGAGTTTTAGAGGGTTATCGAAGTGAAATCACTACTTCACCGTTATCACTCTGCTCTACTTCTCTATGAGCTTGCCGAGCAATTGTCGCCACATCCAGGTCGTCGTTGTTTGCAAGATTCATTATAGCAGCCTGATCTTGTGGTGTCACTGCTGGTTTAGCCGCCGCATCGGTAGCTCGTTGTACGGCCGCTTCTGCCGCTAGCTGTTCGGGGGTTTTGAGGGTTTTCATGTGGCCATAAGCGACGCTTTGGCTGGAATTTTCCTCCTTAAATTTCGCCACCAGCGCTTCTTCTTCGGCGGTTGGCGTGGCCGCCTGTGGTGCGGCCAGTGGCTGGGCCGGTGCTGGGCCAGGTGCTATAACAGGTGTATCAACAAACACCGCCTGCCCGGCTGGCACGACGGATGGCTGCTGCATGAACCAGTAGTCTGCAGGAGGCTGTGTCGCTGCTGCAGCCGCCGGCGTCGGAGCGGGAACTACAGCCTGTGGCTGGGGCGCTGCGGGCTGCTGCATTTGGGCGATGAGCTGTTGCCGGTGGGCTGCGGCCGAGGCGTTGATCATCGTTTCGAAATTATGTGCGACGGGGTTGGCGGATTCGTCAAGCATGTCATCAGATGCACGAACATCTACGCTCATAACCTCCTGGGGAAGGCTGCTTGCCTGCACTAGCCGGTCAGACTGGATTGTAGGCAGAACAGCTTGATCCTCCAGGTTTACGTTGACATTTTTTATAGCCCAACCGCGGCTGTCTATAGTGCTGGCGAGCGCGTTTAGGCGGCTGCGAACCTCGTCTTGGTTGAGGCCGTTCGTTAGCTGGTGTTCTATTTTTTTGGGTACGGTTATGGTCACTAACTCTTTGGTGCCGCTCTGGTCCCAAATACGACGGCGCGGTTTTATGGAAAACCGGATCTTGGCAACTGCCCACACCTCGGTCGGCTGATCCTGTCCCCACGGGAAGGCAAAGAACCCGGCAATGCCTGCAATCGGCACAAAGAAAACCAGCATGAATGCAGCATGTTTGGTGGTGCACAGGAATCCCAGGTACAGCGACAACGCAGCGATACCGGCGTATATGAACTGCCGGAGCGTCAATGGCCCGACAAGTTTGTCCTCCGCCTCTATATCCTGGATTACTTTATAGGTCGACATAGTCTATTTAAGTATAGCAAACTGCATATTGTTATAGTGCGGATAGTCTACGGCGTGCTAGAGTCCTGGAATTGTGTCCTGACCTGGCGTTATGTTTTCTTCGACTTCTCGTAGGGTATGCCGACCGCATCTAGTATACGGCCTGATTCAGTCTGGGCATCGATGGAACCATGGGCGTATGGACCGACGTTCTGCAGTAGTGATTTCCGAACAGATTCGTAGTGTCGTGCTGCTAACTCCAGCTTACGCTTCCCGATGCCTCCATCAGCATCAGCTTTCCAGGTCTCACGGATGGCTTGTTGTTCGTCGTTGGTCTTGTCTTTCATTGCAGTAGTAATAGCCGTAGCTTCGTCGCTTCGACCGGTTCGCAGGATATCTTCCATAATGTCACCGCTACCACCTTGTTCTGCGGTCTTAAAGAACCCGCCTTTGGCGCCGGCAATATCGCTCGGCCCGAGCGTGGCGAACATTTCGTACCCACGCAGGCCGCCGTTAACATTCAAACCATCTTCCCATTCTTTTCCGGGTTCTGCCTTTGCGTTGTAGTTTATACCGTAGCCGGCTTTCAGGTCCGGACGGGATCGTGCTACCAGTAGCTGCGACTGCGTACCAATGGTCTGGGCGAAAGCTCTACCACCCTCTTTTTGAATCCGGTTGAGAGACGGGGCCATATCGTTGCGGGTAAGGAACCCATGTGCAGCCAAGCCCATCATACCGGCAGCGGCGACGCTGGCCTTGCCCATTTCCGGATCCTGGTACAGCGTGGAAAGCCGGCCGGACATGCCGTGTATAGCGTTTCCGGCCAGGCGCTCGGTCTGCTCGTCGCTTTCGCCCATAATATGAGCA
>JAICKY010000026.1 GCA_025927655.1 Candidatus Saccharimonadota bacterium
TACGGCTAGGGCTCGATGAGCGGCGTCAGCGTCTTTGGTGCTTTTACGAAAGGTTTGTATTTCAGCTATTTGTTTTGGTGTCACTTGACGTATTGTCGGATAGTGACGGAATGGGGGCAAGTGAAAATGTTATGTCTTTAGATGGCAACCGTGAAACACTACAGTATTACCATTACTCCCACAGTAACGCCTGCAGAGTGGTTTTTTCATGTGCGTAACATCCAGGATGCGGTTTACCAAGCGGGCTATGATATGCGGGACACTAACGACAGTGACGAGAATGGCCGCCTAAATATCCTTGGGATGTCCAGTATAGACAAGTTCGAAGGGGTGGTGGACCGCAAGGGAGATCCTTTAGACGAACAAGAGCTTCGTCAGATAGTTGAAGCATACACCCTGGACCGTGAGGCTGCATTTACCGTGAGTGACATGGTGTTTCGCGATGTCGATGCGCCCTTCGAGCCGATCCGGACAGACGGGAAGAATACAGCCCATTACAGTATAGAGGTTGAACCGCAACTAGATCCGGCCAGCTGGTTTTTTCATGTGCGCAGTCTTGCGGAATATATGGCTGCGTTGGGTTATTGTCTTGATGATTTCCGTGATGGTGATGTACTGGATCGGGAAGCTGTTATAAAAACTGGATCCCAGACTGGTTTTGAAGGGTTCCTGAGGAGCGATCTGTCGCTTGACCAGCCTGCGATTGAGTCTCACGTCAGGGATTATTTGGATAAACACAAGCTAAAGCTCTTGCAGTTCTCATTGTAGAAAAGCCCGGCCGTCGGAAGACGGCCGGGCTTACCCTATCGCTTGCGCCGCCGATTACGGCTCGTTTCCGTGCCGTCGGGGCTGTAGGTGATCTCTGTTATCCATTCCTCGCCGTTCGTGCGTTCATGGCTCCAGTAGGTTACGGTGCCATCAGCGTTGCGGCGCGACTGGTCCTGACCGCTGGCGTTATTGCTCAGCCACCATTGTCCGGTGCCGTCACCGGATGGGTCGTGTTTGGTGCCTGCGATAAGACCTTGATTGGGGCCGTGGTTGCTCCACGAGTAAGGACTGCCGGGTCGCTGCGCGCCGTCCGTGAAATTCTGCGCACCATGTGCAGCAGACGGTTCACGCCGATACGTCACAGTGCCTGAGGCGTCCATGACGTAATGGCCATGGCCCGGGCCGTTCGGCCTGCCAACTCCACCGAAGTAGATGTTGACGGTGCCGTCCGGCTTACGGGAGACGTACATGTTATCGCGGTAGTGCAGCGGTACGCCAGCCTTGTCTGCGACGGAACGCTTGTCGCTCTTCCGTCGCTGAGACTCGGCCTTGACTGTCGCCAGCCGAGCCTTGAATGCTGCCGCGGTCCGTTCGGATTCAGCCTTGGCCCGTTCGAAAGCGGACCGTGCCGTGTCCACACTGGCCTTTTCACGGTCAAACCGCTGTTGGGCAGTTGCGAACTCAGCCTGGGCTCGTTTGAACGCCGGCTTCGTAGCGTCGAGATGGCTTCGTGCGTTCTTGATGGCCGCGATGTGATTGCGCCGTTCGGCCGTGTATTTCTGGCACTCTGCCTTGAGCTGATGGCCTTAGTCGGCGTAGATTCGTGCGGCTGCGCCGTTACGGGCGGCATGGGCTGCCGACGCGTTTTGGAACGCGGCTCGCATAGCCTGATACGCCCGCTGCTGCCGGTCATTCAGCTGGTCGATATAGGAACCAAGCGATGTTTTGACTCGCCGATAATCCTCCCGCGCAGCAGATTTTGCCGACTGGGCTCGTCGCTTGGCTTCGTGTGCCCGGCTCATAGCATCCCGGGCACCTGCGAGGTGCTTTCGTGCTCGGTCCAGGTCGTCGTAAGCACGTTGTTTGCGTTGGAACGCCAGGTCCCGTGCCGCCTTTAGGCGATCCAGTTCAGGATCAGACAAGGTATCACCACCTTAGGTTGTAAAGGAGCGAAGGCCCACGCCGGAATGACGTGGATATATATTTAAAGCATACGTTTTACGTGATACACGGTCTGCTTATAAATGCCGGTACTGTCAGCTGTATCGCCTCTCCAGCAACTACAAACAGTAGGTAATAGTTACTGTAGACCAGCCCAAGTGGCCTCAAACATGGCGCGCTGCGCCATTGATAGCTGTGTGCTTTCGATGATAATGCCAATAATATCCTGATTGTAATCCAACATGGCGATTTTGTGGTCGTACACGTAGGTCTCGGCGCTAAAATCGACCCCGTCCGGCAGCAAACGTGTTTCGCGCAGATTGTCGGCATCGATTTTTTGCAGCGTTTGACCGGCTGGATTTTGTACGGCGAGCACACGGGCTGGCTGGTTGTTGGCACGTCGTTCACGAATAAATTGGGCATGCTGTGGCAGGCTAAATAGCCTGGTTTCGGTAGCCTGGTTGGTCCAGATGAGGATCTCGCCGTGTGCAGTGAGTATATCGCGCCACACGGTGAGCAGGCCGCTGGTTCCTTGAAACGTCCGTACGCGTGGCCGGACTTGGCTGGTTTGGTGCAGTGCGTGCAGCTCGCCCAAATGTTCCTCGAGCGCCAAATGCTGGCGGCCCATTTGGCGTTGCCGTGCGGCCACCAAACGCATCAGTGTTTCTGGTTCGGCCGCACTCAGGTTTTTGCCGTAAGCTTTGTGGTCTTCCACCAGCAAGCCTTTTTCCAACAACGATTTGGTCATCAAGTACGCTGTAGAGCGGGGCAATTTGGTGCGGGCAATTAGTTCACTGAGCGGCGCTGCACCGTGCAGGTAGCAGGCCAAAAAAAGTTTGATTTCCTTGTCGTCACAACCCAGGCTGGCGAGTGCGCTCCGCAAAATTGTTTCCATATGCGCTATTGTAGCGGGGCGTAGTGAAGATGTCTAACGAATCTAGAAATATAGTTGTGCTATCTGTTATGACAGATGTAGAGAAAGATCTATAATGTGCATAATTTATAGAAATTATGCACATAGTGCATACTGGGGCGTATGATTTTACAGAAGGAGCAGAAGCATGGCTGAACGGACTTTGGTGCTAAGGGGTGGCAGATCGGGCGAGCGGGAAGTGTCGCTGCGTTCGGCGGAGCAGGTGGGTAAAAGCTTGCAGCAGGCCGGCTACGATGTTACGTATGCTGACCCGGCGGACGAAGATTTCGATCTGGAAACGTTAGCTGCCCGGATGGATATTGTCATGCCGATAATTCACGGTGCGGACGGCGAAGACGGATTTATGCAGCGCCAGCTCGAAGCCATGCGCAAACCGTTTCTGGGTTCCGGTTCGGAGGCCTGTGAGCTGACGTTCGACAAAGCATTGTACCACGACCTTTTGGCGGAATATGGCGTGTTAATGGCGGACGGGGAAGTAGTGAATTATGCAAAGTTTAAGCGATCGGATTTACGGGACGCACCCTACGTGCTCAAGCCGATAAACGGTGGCTCCAGCGTGGATACGGTTATATTGCACGACCTCGCCAAAGAGCCGAACGAGGCGTATTTTGCTGACCTGTTTGCCCGCCATGGCGAGATGATTCTGGAGCAGCTGATCGAAGGCCAGGAATTGACGGTTGGTGTGCTGGGCGACAAAGCGTTGCCGGTGATTTTGATCGTCCCGCCGGCAGACGAGGAATTTGACTACGAAAATAAATATAACGGCAAAACGCAGGAGATTGTGAACCCGCTGCAAGTGCCGCCGCAGGTGCAGGAGCGTGCGCAGGATTTAGCACTGCGCTTGCACCGGCTGACGGGCTGCCGGCATCTGTCCCGCACCGACATGATTGTGACTGCCGAGGGCACGTTATATGTGCTCGAGACAAACACCATTCCGGGCATGACTGCTCAGAGTTTGTTCCCGAAAGCCGCAGCCGCCGCGGGCTATGATATGACGGCGCTGGTGCAGTATTTTCTGGAGATGGCACGCGGCACAGGCCAGTATGCATAGCCTGATACTCCGATTGGTTTTATTTTGGCGAGCTACACGGTACAAGCTAATGGATCGTCATGCTCCAAAGCGGTTTGTTTTGGCGGAGGTACCGTATTTTGCACAGTGGGAATCGCGCGAATTGGTAGCAAAAATACTGCGCGGTGACGTGCAAGCGCAGGATGATCCACGCTGGCGGAATTCGGGTGCAAAATCGCGCACGGAATATGCTTCGTGGAGTTGGGCTGGCTGTGGCATGGCCTGTTTTAAGATGCTTTTGGCGCACCGTAATGGGGCTGTAGTACCCTTGGTGGATTTGGGTAAAAAGTGTACGGCGTATGGTGGCTATGATATGCCGCTCGAAACATCCATTGGTCTACAATATGGGCCATTCGTGGAGTTCGCGCAGCGGGCGTACGACGTTCCCTCAAAGTCCGTGGCTGTGCTGACCCAGGCACAAATCGTGCACGAATTGGCACTTGGTAACTATGTGATGGCTTCGGTAAACGCCATGATTCGCAACCCGCAGTCTGTGCCCGCGAGCAAGGGTGGGCATTTGGTGTTGGTGGTGGGGTACGATTTGGGCGAGAAAGAGTTTTACATACATAATCCTTCGGGTGGTTCTGTCGGGTCGGAGGTGTATGCACCGGTTTCGTTTCGTTCTTTTCGACGATTTTTTAGCAACCGCGGTATCGTTGTTTCTGGAAAAGGCGTGGTATAATTTCCTCGAACTACATGGGTGATTAGCTCAGCTGGCTAGAGCGCGGCATTCACATTGCCGAGGCCGGGGTGAGAACTGCCAGCGGCAGTTTGCAAGGCAATCTTCCGGTGGCAACTGTGTTGCCAGCAGTGAAGTTGCGGGCCTGCCGAAGGTAGGTCGAGCCAGCTCGAACCCCGTTAGTTTACAATGGATAGTATGGGTGATTAGCTCAGCTGGCTAGAGCGCGGCATTCACATTGCCGAGGCCGGGGGTTCGAGCCCCTCATCACCCACCAGAGTATTTCATACGGTATTTATTAAAAATCGGAGGGCATCATGGGCGCATTAGTTATTGTATTACTCGTCGTTCTGCTTATTATTATTGCCAATGGCGTGCGCGTCATAAACCAGTACGAACGCGGTGTGGTATTCCGTTTGGGCAGAGTGCGTTCTGGTGTAAAACAACCTGGTTTGCGCTTGCTGATTCCTATTGTTGACCAGATGCGTAAGGTTAGTTTGCAGATTGTGACGCTGCCGATTGAATCACAAAAGATCATTACCAAAGATAATGTATCGATTGACGTTTCGGCTGTAGCGTATTACCAAATAACCGACCCCACAAAAGCAGTTGTGGAAATCCAAAATGTGGTGTCTGCCATTTACCAGATTGCACAGACCACCGTGCGCAACATCGTGGGGCAGAGCTCGCTCGATGACGTTCTGAGCGAAACCACTATTATTAACCAGAAAATTAAAGACGTGCTGGAAGCCTCTACTGAAAAATGGGGTGTGCTGGTGAGTACGGTCGAGGTCAAAGATATTCAGTTGCCCGACACTATGCAGCGTGCCATGGCAAAGCAGGCCGAGGCGGAACGTGAAAAGCGTGCCAAGGTTATTGCTGCCGAGGGCGAGCAACTTTCTGCTGCTAAACTGGGTGAGGCCGCAGACATCATAGCCGCGCACCCGATTGCATTGCAACTCCGCAACTTGCAGGTGCTTTCAGACATTGCGGTCGAGAAAAACAGCACTATAGTTTTCCCTGCCCAGTTTATGGACACCGTGAAGTCCATCAAAGATTTCATGAGTAAAGAAAGCTAGCTGCTACACCGCCCGCCTGATAGACGGACGAAACAGGCGCAGCGTAACGCGGCACAATTCCCATTACATCGCTGATGTTGGTATACTATAGCGAGAGGAGCTATGACGATGACAGTACAGCAGGCTATACAAGCGACAAAGCTATGGCGGTGTGCCTACTGGTACCCCAGTAATAAACGCGTGGGCGAAGATATTAGCGAGTACCGGATGAAGAGTTATCTGGACGGTGATATGCTGGTACTGGAAAGTTTGCCGACGGAAGATAAGTCGTACATGCTGGTACGGTTGACTATTGTAGATGACGTTGCGACGGGCACCTGGTATGAAACCACTTCGCCGACTGGTGATTTTAAGGCCGCCCAATACAGCGGTTCCGGCCAGCTTATGATTGACCCTAAATCACAGTACATGGAAGGCAAGTGGGCTGGTGCCGGATACGATCACAAACTGAAAAGGATGCGAATTTACACCGGAAACTGGGAAATTGAACCCATCCACGAAGCGTAGGCCGAATTAGTAACATGCTAGGTATAAAAACAGAAGATACAGCGCGCGCCAGTAACGGTACATTGAACTGGCTCCGTGCGGCAGTGCTTGGCGCTAATGACGGTATCGTGTCGGTTTCGAGTATCATTTTGGGCGTGGCTGGCGCTACCAGTGCCCGGCACACTATTTTTATTGCCGGCCTTGCGGGGCTGGTAGCTGGCGCGTTTAGCATGGCGGTGGGTGAATATGTGTCGGTGAGCAGCCAGCGTGACACGGAGCGCGCGTATATCGCCAAAGAGAAACGGCGTTTGCACGACGATCCTGACCATGAACTGGAGGGGCTGGCAGCAACATATGTCGTCAAGGGCGCTAGCTATAAAACAGCAGTGCAGATGGCCCGGGAACTAACTCAAAAGGACGCCCTAAAAGCGCATCTGGAGGCCGAACTCCAGCTCGACGAGGAAGACTTGAACAACCCGGCTCAGGCGGCTATGGCTTCCATGGTATCATTTACAATCGGTGGTCTGATTCCGCTCGTAGCTGTGCTGGTAGCCTCGCGGCCTACTCGAGTGGTCGTTACATTCGTGGCAGTGCTGCTGGCTCTTTGTGTCACGGGTTATGCGAGTGCTACGGTTGGCAATGCCTCGCGGAGGCGTGCCATTTTGCGCGTGGTAGCCGGTGGTGCGATAGCTATGGTGCTCACCTACCTGATTGGTCATTTGTTTGGCACGACAGTAAAATAAGTTACAGCCGTTTCTCGCTGACATATCCTATACTCTAGGTATAGTAAGCAAGGAGTAAAAGATGGCAGCAGATGCATACGTACAAGTTGCACTTACCCAGCTGCAAAGTGCTATAGGTGACATGCAGCAGCAGATAGACGGGCTACGCCGGCAGACCGGTGATACAAAGCAACAGCTGCAACGTGAGGTACAGAAATTAGAGCAACAGCGTAAACTACACGAAGCCGAACTGCCAAATATGCCCGATGACACCAGTAAGCATGCGGTCCAGGAGCATGTGAATCACCTACACCACGACTCCGAGGATAAAAAGACCCGCATTGCTCAGCTTGATTCCGAGATTGCCCCCATAGTTCAGCGCAAGACCACCATGTACAATAACCTGCAAAATCTAGCGCAGCAATTGAACGTTATAATAGCTTCTCCGGACCTTCACTAGCATTACCTCTTGTTTCCAGAGGTAATTTCCCGTAAAATACAGGGGTCTTGCTCGATACCTAAGGGGAAAGAGCTGCCAAGCAAAATGTATTTGTTTTGCCGGTGCAATGAGAAAAGCCGTAGGGTTGTCTCATTAAGGCTCTTTAGCTCAGTTGGTAGAGCAGAGGCCTGAAGAGCCTTGTGTCCCCAGTTCGAGTCTGGGAGGAGCCACCAAACGTGCACAACAGATATAGAGATCTCCGGGATCAAACCGGAGATTTTTATTTCATAGATCTACCTCTGTTATTTTAGTTCGAGTCCGGAAGAGCGTAAAAGTATCCCGACTTTTTGTCGGGATACTTTGTACTTTTTGTCGGGATTTGTTAAGGTAGAAGCATGAGCATATCTAATCGTCAGCAACAGATCCTAGTAGCTATTATGGCGGGTAACAATACGTTGCCACGCCTTCTGGCTTCGGATGAATTCCATGAGCTAACAGAACGCACTTTGCAGCGCGACCTCAACGAGTTAATCGAGCAAGGTCTGGTCCGCCGCGAAGGCGAAGCACGGGCAGTTGCGTACGCGGTGAGCGATGCGGGCAGGATTAACGCTGCGCTTTCGGAGCGGCAGCTTGAAACTATTTTTGCCAACGAAGAAAGAGACGCATTGCGCTACGATTTTAATCGTCTGGATGCGCTGCGTGATTCCTCGCTATTTACAAAACCGGAACTAAGTGAGTTGGACGGTTACAACGACACGTTCCAACAGAAACTCAAGACAGCCCCGGCCGATATTATCAGGCGCGAGCGCGAGCGTATCATTATTGAGTTGTCGTGGAAATCTTCGCAGTTTGAAGGCAACACCTATTCACTGCTTGAAACCGAAACCCTTCTAAAGGAGGGGATTCCGGCTCCCGGCAAGACACAAGAAGAAACGACGATGGTCATTAACCATAAAAAGGCGTTGGACTTTTCGGAAAATTACAGGGAATTATTTGCCAAAAACTTAAACATACAAACCGTTATTGAACTTCACAAGCTGCTTGCCGAAGGATTGTTCGACAAAGGACTCCGCGAGCGCTTGGTGGGCATAACGGGCAGTGTTTACAAGCCTCTCGATAACAAATTCCAAATTGAAGATGAACTTAAACGATTGTGCGAACTCATAAACGAGAAACAAAACGTATACGAAAAAGCACTATTAGCATTTACGTACATTTGCTACCTACAGCCGTTCAACGATGGTAATAAGCGCACCGGGCGAATTCTTGCCAACGCCATCCTGTATGCACATGATTCATTTCCTTTGTCGCTTCGTGCAGTTAACATCAATACCTACAAATTGGCGATTTTGGCCTTCTATGAACTTGGCATTTTAGGTAACGCCAAGCGAGTATTTATGGACCAGGCTAAGTTCGCGGCCGAAAACTACGCCATATAATCGTTCCGGTTTTCCCCTGACGGCAACAATTCAAATCCTAGAACACTAGGGCTCATACGACAAAACAGCCGTCCGTCCAAAAAAATGTGGTGAAACTGCCGTATAAAACTAAACAAAAGCAGTCCGTATGTGCCCGTATTTATAAAGCCCGGCGGAATCTGCGCGAGACTTCCCCTAAGACCGACTGAGTACGGCGGCTGCCAGTGCGGCAGACAAGCAAAGGTTGGCGAGCGAATGGAAAAGGGCTGCAAAGAAACGCCGCTCTTCGATTAAACGCACTGTCTCAAAGCTCGCCGTGCTGAATGTGGTGTAGCCACCGCAAAAGCCAGTGCCTAATATGAGCTTTTCACCAGCACTAATATGCCCGCGTAAGGCCAAGGTGGTGAGTAAACTCAGCAGAAGTGTCCCAGAAATATTTATGATAAGCGTTCCGTACGGAAACCGCCGGCCGAATCTGCTGCGTACTATGCCGTCGATAACAAACCGAGCCAGCGCGCCGACGCCGCCAGCCAGGCATATGAACAAGACAGTCATTGCTTTTTTCCATGGCGATGGTAAGCCGCCGCGAGTTGGATGCCTAACGCGCTGCATATGAGTCCGCCGATGATACTCACCGCGGCGTACGCCGCCGCGATGCTCGCCCGGTTATGATGTTGCAATGTTACGACCTCTACGACGAAAGTGCTATAGGTAGTGAACGCGCCCATAAAGCCAGTCCCAAAGCCGAGCCGCGCGAGCTGCCTTTTGCCTAGGTCGCTGCCGCGCCGGGCGAGACTTTCGAGCAGCATTCCGAGCAGAAAGGTTCCTGACAGGTTAATAAGCACTGTGCCGTACGGCATCCTTAAGGGTGTCGTGGGCAGGGCGTGGCCTATTCCGTATCGTGCCAAGGTGCCTAAGCACCCACCGGCAAACACAACGAGTTGTAGTCCCGGCGTGAAGTGCAGCGGAAACTTATATTGCCCCAGACGCTCTGCGTCCGGATCGAGCGGTAGCTCAGGATGCGTGTCCTTTGGAAAAAATACATCCATCGTTTTTTGCTTCAGAAGTTCTACCACGTTACTCTCGTTCTCTCCGACTAAATACACTAATACGAGAAACAAATATCCTCATATAGGAGCTGTGAGCCCGATGGGCGGTTTAAGGCGCCTATCGTCGCGTACTATTCAGATGGTACAGAATGCGATGGCCGTTGGCAAGAAAACGAAGTAGTGCAATAAGTATACTGTGTGGTATATTTATAAATATGCGTAAGCGTTCTGAAAACACCCGGGCTGCCATTGTCGCCGCAGCGAAGGAACTCTTCTTGAGCCAAGGCTATGTCGCAACGACCGTCGACGCAATAGCCGAACGGGCAAGAATGACTAAGCGCACCATTTACGGCTACTTTCCGGACAAGCGCGCGTTATTCAAAGGTGTTATCGAAGATGCTGTGGGCGATCCGTGGGAATTTCACATCCCACTCGAGGGTATCGCAACGGCTGAGGGCCTGCATAACGCTTTATTTGCAATCGGCAAAGGCATCGATGACATTATCGCGCAGCCAGCCTATGTGCGGCTGTTGCGTGTCGCCGTTGCGGAGATTCCCGCGCAGCCCGATCTCAGCGTTCTGCTGGAGCGTGGCGTAACTCGCCGCTCATACCGTGTTGTTGCTGGCTTACTCAGGACCGCAGAAATTCATGGCGTGGTGGCTTTTAAAGACAGCGCGGCCGCCGCCCGGCAGTTTGTAGGTGGTTTTGTGATGCGGATATTTTTGGAGGGCCTGCTGCGTTCGACGCCAGCGATAGCCAAACAGACTACGCAGCAGATTTCGGATTACGTGGATGATTTCGTAGGCTGTGCAATGCTTGCTGGCCGCGGAGCCGGATAATCGTATAAGTAAGTAAAAGTTTATGGCAAAGGAGGGTAAAATGCCAATCTTAGAAGCACGACATGTAAAAAAACAATACCGGAGCAACCGCGTCCTCAAAGGCGTGAACCTGAGCGTTGAGCCAGGTACACTCGTTGGCGTGGTTGGCGAGAACGGCTCAGGCAAGTCAACGCTCTTAAGTATTCTCGCGGGGGAGCTAAAGGCCAGCGACGGCACGGTCAGCGTGAGCGGTTCGCTTGGCTACTGCCCGCAGCAGCCCGTGGTCAATGAGTCACTAACCATCGCCGAACATCTCGCCTACTTCAAAGAAGCCTACAAATTGCGTGATACGCAGTATGCCGAGCATCTTGTGGACGAGCTTCATTATCGTAAGTTTGAGCACGAAAAGGCCGGCAACCTAAGTGGCGGCACAAGACAAAAACTTAACCTTACGCTTGCGCTTATGCACCAACCGGCCGTGCTACTATTGGATGAGCCGTACCAAGGTTTTGACTGGGAAACCTATTTGCACTTTTGGGATATCGTTGAAGAGTTAAAGCGAAGCGGCAAAGCAGTGGTTGTCATCTCGCACTTAATCTTTGAACAAAAAAAGTTTGACCGTATCTTACAACTTAAAGATGGACGCATCGGGGAGGCACAGTAATGAGGCAGTTTACAGCAGCGCTCAAATTTAGCTTTAAGGAACAGATGACCAACAGGTTTGCGTTTGGCTTACTCGTTGTCTTTGTGCCGATTTGGTATTGGATGATCGGTGCTATTACTTCAGGCGACGCCGTGGCTTTCCGTTTCCGCCCGACGGGCAATTTCATTCAGGCTAACGGCCACGATCTTGTGTTGATTACGGCCGGGCTCAATGTGCTCACAATGATCCTGGGCTTTATGTTCTTTCATTCCGCGCATCGGTCGTTGGCTTTTGATAAGCGCTTAACGCGCGCGGGACTGACGCGTTTTGGGTTTATCGCGGCCAAGACGGTATCACTGGTCGTAGGAACTGCTGTTGTCGCATTGTACACAACGCTTATCTTGATTGCTTTCTGGCATTTTCCGCACAACATTTTCGAAGTGTGGCTTGGTTTTTGGATGGCTTCGCTCATCTATGGAGCGTTTGGCTTGCTCCTCGGGATGCTCATAGACAACGAGCTGGTCGGCTTCTTTATAGTCATTATGCTCAGCATGATGGACACCTTTTTGCAGAATCCCATCGGCAATCCGGCTGCCAACAAAGCTTTTCTCGCCTATTTTCCAAGCTATGGCGCGACGCAACTGGATGTGGCGGGTGGGTTTACGCACACCTTCGCGAATGGCGAAATTTGGCTGAGCTTGGGCTGGTTCGTTAGCTTTTTGTTGCTCGCGCTTGGCATCTTTTACATGCGTACGCGGCGAAAGAGTAGCGTAGTACAAGCCATAGCTGAAAGCGTTTGATGCGCATTGCCGATGGCCGCCGGCGAATACGTTTCGGTGAGTTCGCAGCGGGATTCGGAACGCGCCGACCTTCGTATAGAAGCTCGGGAACTGGCGGCGAATCCCGACGAGGAGCTTCACGAATTGCAGGACATTTACACCCAGCGCGGTCTTGAGGTTGAACTTGCACGGCAAGTTGCGGCTCAATTCCAAAGGCACGACGCATTGGCTGCGCACGCGCGTGACGAACTCGGCATTGACCATAATTCGCTCCCAAGCCATTGCAGGCGGCAGTGAGCTCCGCAACCTCATTTGCGTGCGGCACCGTACTACCTGTGGCCGCGGCAATGATTTGGAGAGGTGCGGCAGGCGACTGGGCAATTGCCATAACGGCTTTGGTTGCCCTTGCTATCTCTAGCGGTATCGGGGCATTTATCGGCGGCAGCAGCAAGTGGCTGGCTGCCTCTAGGCTTTTGGCTGGCGGCGGACTCGCAATGCTTGTTACGGCTTTCGTTGGGCATCTCATCGGCACAGCCGTATAACGTTTGTCGGCGGAATGCTTGAAAATCTGTGGCCACCCCGGTATAATCACTCTCGCTATGCGGGTGTAGCTCAGTTGTTTAGAGCGCGTCCTTGCCAAGGACGAGGCCAGGGGTTAGAGTCCCCTCACCCGCACCAATTTGATTTACGGAAAAGACACATCGGAAGACGTGTCTTTTGTTTTCGCGAGTTTAGAGACAATAGCCTATTAGCTTTATGCCATATGGGGCATGCTATGCATATTCGTAGAAGAAATGCTGTGAATAGCGGGCGTGGTCAGGGATCTCAAGTGCGCTTTCTACCGCCCATAACATCGCAAGACTTGCGCGCGGGTTCGTAGGATAAGGCAAGCCCTCTACCTGTGACATTTTTAGTTTGCCACGAGTGCCGCGGTAGATCGATTCGGCCACCTCTTGACGGGCATCCATGTTATGTACGCCAACGTTCGCGTAGTCTGTCCAGAGTTTGAGGTACTGCTCAAATGGCATACCGATTTCATCAGCTATTAACTCCAGAGCAATTGCCGACGGTGAAGAGAATGAGAAATTGCCATTTATGATGTAGGGCTTGAGTTTGTCGGGGATGTTTGGCTCTGGACCATCCTGTACCACAATACCAAGCTTCTGGTTGGTAAGGGCACCAAGTGCTTCGGCTACACTTTCTTCTAGGATGATGCCTCGTGTCTCGCCTTCAATCGTACCAAATTGCAAGCCACCACTGGATATATTAAAGTTCCGGTTAACTGGATGGTGATTAATGTTATCCTCTCGAATGTCGGTCGTAGTCTCCAAGGTAAAACTGACCAAGCCCATACTACAGTGCCCCAGTTCGTGTAGGAATGATTTTGCGCAGGCACCTTTGTCTGGCATCAGCACGTTGCCAGATAGTTTGTTAGCCGAGCCCCCCCAAGAACCCTTGCCTTGTATGTCGTTCGTGTTTGTTTCGTGCTGGGCCGGTCTTGCAATCCGAGGTCGGGTGTTGGTTTGTGCGAAAAAGCGGTCCAGGCGTCGTTCTACTTCATTGCCGTTATGACCCAGGACCTCTTCGATAGGGGTGTCCGGGTCGTAGACCTTCCCTTTGATCCATGGGTTGCCTGGGTCTATGCCGTTAGTGGCATCGTGGAAACGGTCAAGCACCCGTTCAGTGTTAAGTGGTTTGGTGGTGTCTATAAAATCAATCTGTTCACTTAGTTCGCGTGGGCCGATGGCTTCCTGTAATGACTGTCGTAAGGAGTAATCGTATACGTCTGTGCCGCGCATGGTGCGGAGGCGGTCGTCGTCATGGCAAGGGTCCACAAAGAGTTTGGACTCATTGAACTCACAGGCAAATTCTGCAACTGTACTCGCTTTCATCATCCATATTGTAACATAAAGTTAGTACATATGCAAGTAAGCATACGTGGATTGCTGTTTGTGACACGAAAGGCTAGTAATATTGCAGAGCATGGAATTCGTAGGCTTGTATGCTGGTCCTTGTCTGAAGAAGGGCCAATTGACCGAATGCTGTGGCAAACTGAAAAGCGGTCGATTACTAGAAGTTAATAGATTACTAACTCCTCTTTATTTGTGGGCGGCACACTTAAATTTAGACTAGTAAGTGAGTAGTTAATAATCGCCTCAAAAAGTTTAAGTAGATTCTGTAAATCCGCACCATTTTTGATAACAGATAAGACACATCTTCGGATGTGTCTTTTGTTTTTGGCAAGTCTAGGGTTTACCCCTGTAAATATGGGTGTAAATCCCATTTGGTCAAATCGCTTATCTTACGTTATGCTTAAGGTAATAAATCTGACCCACATTCACTTTCTTGCCCAAAAGTAACGACCCATATAGTTTTGGTTACTACA
>JAICKY010000034.1 GCA_025927655.1 Candidatus Saccharimonadota bacterium
CACAGGGCCCCGCCGGCACTCGGGCACGGTTGGGGGTTTGTTGCCGCGGGGGGCCCCGGTTCACCCGCGCGGGGCCCCCCCCCCCACGGCTTCACCGCCCCCACACCCTCCTTGTTCTACCGACCATGTATTACACGTTGGTATCTTCAGTTTTACCGCACCATGCGCTACACTAGACGTATGGTGCTTTTGTTTATACATATTATTGTGGCGCTGGCCGGGCTTGCGCAGGCCACTTATACGCTTTTTTCTCCTTCGCAGCGAAAAATCCAGACTGCCTATGGGCTGGTGGCTGCTACCCTGGCTACAGGGACGTACCTGGTATGGCAGCTTCACGTGCCTATTTTGCAGCCATGCCTAAGTGGATTGCTATACCTTGCGGTGGCATTGCCTATGACGCTCATGGCACAGTACCGTTTAGCTCATCAACTGGTTCGCAAATAGGTCTGTAATTTTTTAAGGCCGGGCTTTTGTGCCGACCTTGTCGCCCCCCATTTCTTGAGGCGCTATTTTACCAGTTTGCCGTCATCCAGCTTGAATGTCCGGTCGGTTTTACCGGCTATTTCCAGGTCGTGCGTCACTACTATAATAGTAGTGTTTTCTTTGCGGCTAAGCTGGTGCAGTAAATCGAAGATCATTTTGCCGGTTGCACTATCCAGGTTACCGGTCGGCTCGTCTGCCAGAATTAATTTGGGCTTGTTCGCCAGTGCGCGTGCAATCGCAACGCGCTGTTGTTGGCCGCCGCTCAAGCGACCTGGTTTACGGTCCATCTGGTCCGGTTCCAACTCTACCTCTGCCAGCAACGACTTAGCGCGTTCTATGCGTTCCAGCTTCGGCATTTTGGCAAATTCCATCGGCAGCATGACGTTTTCGAGCGCGGTCAGACTCGGCACTAAGTTGTAATTCTGAAACACAAAACCGATCGATTTACCACGGTAGCTAATCAGCTGGTGGTCGCCCATGTTGGCAACATCTTGGCCGCCGACGACTATGCTGCCGCTAGTGGGTTTATCGAGTGCGCCCAGCAGGCTCAGCAGTGTCGATTTGCCGGAGCCGCTTCGGCCAACGATACTGGCAAACTGCCCGTCCGGCACGGTAAACGTAATGTCGTCAGTGGCGGTGACTACGCTGTCGCCGCTCTGGAATTTCTTAACAAGATTTTTTACTTCCAACATCTTCGGGTATCTCCTATTCTGCTCGCATTACGGTTGATGGCCGGACTTTGCTAATCATGCCAGCGGCTAGCGCGCTCCCAATAACGGCAATGAGCACTGCAGCGCCGAATCCGTCCAGCAACATACCCCAGCCAATCTGCGCCTTAATGTTGCTCAGGCCTTTAACGGCACCGTTGCGCTGCACTCCCTGTCCGAATCGTCCTGCAAAGCTGCGGGGTGCTGTGGTATCAGTAGTGTCCGAGGAGATTTTTTCGCTGAACACACCTCCCATGCCGTCTGGCCGCTGGAATGATGTCCGGGCACTGTTCGTCGAAGCCGTGCTGTTATTTACCAGCATTTTGGTAACTGGCTGACCACCAATAACGCCGATGAACAAGCCAATAATCGCACCCATGACGGCTAGGGTTAGCGACTCAACCATGAACTCGCTGATGATACGCAAGTTGCTGCCGCCAATGGCTTTCACAACGCCAATTTCGCGCTTCCGTTCACGGACGACCATTATCATGGTAAGCAGGATAATAACCGCACCGGTCACAACCGCACCGACAAGGCTGAAGGCAGAAACGGTCTTGACACTGTTAAGCGGTTTGACGGTGTTGTCTGCTTGTTCTTGTGCACTGGTGACATCAGCACTGCTGCCCAATGTGCTGGTAATAGCTGCCGTTGTACTGCTAAGGTTATCGAGCGTGTCGGCCGTGGCGATGGCACTGGTAACGTCGCCGGTCTGCCCGCTTAGCCGTTGCAATGCCGGCAGTGACAGCACGACAGTACCCTGGACACTCTTATTGCTGGTGGTGAATATGCCCGCAACCGTCAGCGTGGCATTGTAGGCAGTAAACGTAGAGCCAACCGAAAGGTTATTTTTGCCAGCCATAGCGTCACTGACAAGCGCGTCATTCGTGTCGCTGGTACCGCTAATTGCCCTGCCAGTTTTGAGGGTTACGCTGGTGCCTTCGACGCTGCTCGGGTCGGTAGTGCCTAGGAATGAGACTGGCAGGCTGAATGTCGTAGTGCCCGTGTCGCTGCTGCCGCCGCTGGCAAAGAAACGGCCCGGACCATTTGCGTTCAATGTGATGGGCGAAGATAAACTGGTGGTCGTGCTGTCGGTGCCTGACGAACTATCACCAAACCGGCCGAAGGACGGCGTTGATGACCCGGTGGTTGACTGATGGCCGGCCAGCGTTTCGGTTACGCTGCTAACATGTGCCAGGGATTTTACTTTGTCGAGCTCGCTGGTCGTCAGCGCGTTGTTAGCCTGCGAACTTGGGTTAAAACCAGCCGGCGCTATGGTGACGGTATTGCCTATGGAACTTTTAACGCTTTGTATTTTATTCTCCACGGCCTTCTGGGCGACGAGCATGGTCAGGCTCAGGCCGATGCTTAGGCCCAATATGACGACAATCGATGTGGTGCGTACACCATTTCTGAAAGCATTGCGAATGCCGCGAGATACTGGATTCATAGTACGTTCCTATTTAAATTGGCTCTGATGCGATTATACGGTTACGAAGCTGGGTGTAGGCTTAAGGTACGGTCGCTTTCGTGTCCTCTGTCGGATTCTTGCAGCAAACGTTATACTACGGATAAGCATAAACACTACTACCACAATGCCCAGACAAGCTTTTTCCAAACAGCATTCCCCGCTCCTTCGTGTGGCGGTTGGGGGCGTGTTGTTAGCCGCGGCAATGTACGTGCTGGCAACGCATTGGCATACCGTGGAGACTAGTTTGCGGGTAGCGCGTGGCGCTAGTATTCGATGGGTGGCCCTGTCTCTGTTACTGATGGCCTTTACGTTCTGCATCGCCGCCGCAATATATGGCACGCTGGCGCTGCATCGGCTGCGCTACAAACAGACGGTGCTGGTAGAGGTTTCGACGGCGTTTGTAAACCGGCTGTTACCTTCCGGTCTGGGCGGCCTTGGCTTGCACGGCGTATATTTGTACAGGCGAAAACACACAGTCGCCGAAGCGACGGCCGTGGTCTCGGTGAACAACTTGCTCGGCATGGCAGCACATCTGTTGCTTTTGTGTACTGTGCTCATATTCCACCCGGCAGTATTGCATCGGTTCGTGCATGGCAATCAGTATGCTTTCAATTGGCAACTGGGGCTGATTGTGTTTACGATGGTGCTGCTTGTGTCTGTGGTGCCGGCGGTGCGCCGGCGTTTGCAGCGTTTTGTCCGCAATCTGCTCGCGAGCGTCCGTAAGATAGAGCTGCGTAACCTTGTGCGGGCGCTGGTTCTGGCGGTCACCCTTACTACGGCTTATACATTCGTATTGTTCAGTTCCGCACGGTCGGTCGGGGTGTATCTGGGCGCGTTACAGGTGTTTATAGTGTTTTCTTTGGGCATGCTCACGAGTACGGCTACACCTACTCCAGGGGGACTGGTGGGGGCCGAGGCTGGACTGTTTGCGGGCTTTGTGGCGTACGGCGTGTCTACGCCGCAAGCCGGAGCGGCTGTGCTGCTCTACCGCCTAACTACTTACTGGATTCCGCTCGCGCCTGGAGCGCTCGCGCTACTCCTTACCCGCCGCCGCAAACTAGTGATAGGTAAATAATCGGCTAGGTATGACGAATATCACATATTTAGTGTCTCGATTCGTCTACACTGCACTATATAAGAGGAGGAAGAAGGTGTTATGTATCCATTCAATTTCAACATACAAAAACAGCGCAAAACCTCTGCCAGTGTATTTGAAATGCCATACCTAGTAGCGCGTTCCGAATCAAAGGAAATAGCCGCGGCTGGCCGCGGTACATTTGGCGTGCGTACCCGCTATCTGGCGAAGTACCGGATGCTGCGCACCCTGCGCCGCTTGCGCCAAAATTTGGCCTAAGCCAAGCCATTGGCCCGCTCTGTTGTGGGATGCTCTAATATAGGGTAAAATCTAATCTGATCAGTAGGGCGTCGCCAAGCGGTAAGGCATCAGTTTTTGGTACTGACATTCGGGGGTTCGAATCCCTCCGCCCTAGCCAAAGAAAGCGCGTTCACTTGCCAGCGGCAAGTGGGCGCGTTTTCTTTGCCAGGCGAGGATGATTCGAACGACAAAGCCCTGCGGGCTTTGGCCGCCCGTAAGCCCGAAGGGTTGCCTTGGCAAATCTAGTTTTGATTTGCCGGTAAGGTCGAATCCCTCCGCCCTAGCCAAAGATTTGCAGGTTCATCAACGATATGTCTAAAAACTTTATTTTTTAGGCATAACCCTTAGCTGGTAGATGGAGGTTCATACTATATTTTCCGTTCGCATCACAAAGTGCGTACCTCTAGACGGGTAACAGTGCGGCCGGTATACTTATCGACATGCCCGGCTTGCTCTCCATATTCAAAACCATTGGATTGCCCGAATATAATGATAAAGCCATCGAGGATACTGCGGATAAGATCGTACAGCAGTTGGATACACGCACAGCGGTCAAAGATCTAGAACGATTATGGAATCGGGACCTACTGAGCTGCTTAGAAATAGAAAAGGGTCACCCCGAACATCTCGAGTATACAAGGATTCGACGTGATATCTCTGTACGTAGGAAGCTCCCCTATGACAAGCAGGAACACTTCTACATCGTGCCCAAAATCTACTTCAGAGTCCTGGATAAGGTAATTCAGCCAGCTGATACTGTGGCATTGGCAATGCCACAAGGTCCACTATTACTATTTATGGTCGGCTGGCGGCTAAGTAAAGGTACATTGCAGGTTACTGGCACAGTCGGGGCTCTTGGTTACGAAGCGTATGGCACTGCTCACTTCAAGCTCGTCGGTGACGTCGATGGCTCTATCGCATCACACGCTCATGGCCAAACAACTTTTGACGTTATAGGCAACATTACCGGGGGAGTTGCAACACGTGCCTACGACAATGTACGCGTGGCAGTGCACGGAAACGCTAGATCGCCCGGTGAGGGCATCCGCGGAACAGTACATTGCACGATCTACGGTAATGCGGAGCACGTAGGAGCCGGTGCTGGAGATAACACCGTAATCCTGGTAACAGGCGATGTGGGAGGGTCAGAATGGGGTGCAGTGGGGATGAATGCCTGGGGTAACGCCCAAATACATATAAAGGGCAATGTCAAAGGTGATGTTGGAAGAGATGCAGGTGACAATGCACATATAGTTGTCGATGGCGATGTCGGCGACTACGCTGGCTACGGTATTACGCAGAATGTCTTCATAGAGGTAGGTGGCAATGCCGGCAAAAACCTCGGCCTGAAAGCACAAGGTAACACCCGCATTGAGGTACATGGGAATGCTGGTAAGCGAGTTGGCCATAGGGCTTACAGGAACGCTCAGATCATTGTAGATGGTAGTGGTGAATCAGGAACACCAAATCCAAGCTTTAAAGGGCTAATCATGATAAACGGTCAAACGGTGCATACCCCTACCGCACAATCTTGAACTTTGGAAGGTAACGCTTCCTCAAGAGTTTTGTTCTCATATACAACCCCTAGCTCCAACAACATGCCGGACTCGTATCGACATTTTCGTACTCCAAACCATCGACGGCAAGGCTTTTCGGTAATCTTTCTTACAGTCCTTATCCTGCATCAGGCTATACTCAACAGCTGTTCGCGCAAACGTATAGTAATTCTGCAGGAAAGGAACGCCCATGAGAAATGGTTTTCGCAACATAAGTAGGCTTTGCGTGATGGTAGTAACGCTGCTGATGAGTGCAAGTGTCTATGCGCTGCCGGTGCCAGCAGCTAGCACTCCCCCTTCCACTGATTTTAATCACCGTGCTCAGGCGGATTGTCCGCCCGGAGTTAGGTGTAAAGTAGTGCCCGCTGCCCTAAAAGACGGTGGCTGCAATTACTCCACTGCCAATCGGCCGGCTGATTTGCCAATATATGGCATAAACGAACACACCACCGAAGGTACTTTGGATGCAGCCCTAGCCGAAGCTCAAGACACCAACAACTGTGTATCGTGGAATTATCTAATCGGCCAAGATGGCACGGTATACGTGTCGGTGCCCAGTTCTAGCCTGGCCTACGATGTAGGCAATTGGTGGTTTAATACGCACTATGTACAGGTAGAACATGTTGGTTTTGCCGAAGACTGTTCCACACTCACTCCTGCCGAGCGCACTGCCTCTGTCAGGCTCGACCGCTACCTGATAGGCCGCTTCCATATTAAGGCAAGCTCCGAAACAATCATTGGCCATGATAGCGTCCCAGCGGTTAGCGATGCCAGCATGGCAGCTCGTCACTGGGATCCAGGAGTTTGCTGGCCTTGGGTACAGTATCTGAACGAAATCGGTGCGCCCATTGTGCCAACCGCTGGTCCTCACGCAAATGTAGTAACGATTAGGACAGATAATAGCCACGAACCTACCTTAAACTGCCCAGGATTGACATTTACTAACTGCACAGATGCAGCTCAGGACATCACTAACTTTGTGTCCCTAAATACCCCCAAAGGTAATCCACCAGTTCTACTGGTGTGACTCGAAAAGGTTCGACCTTTACCCTTGCACAGAATAAGCCCCGGCATACAGTGTATGCCGGGGCTTATTGCTGAGTTGGGAAAAATCCGCCGCGTCGAA
>JAICKY010000012.1 GCA_025927655.1 Candidatus Saccharimonadota bacterium
CCGGAGGCGGTAGCAAGCCCAGCTTCGCTGGGCGCAGCGTAGGGGAACCCCAACGGAGGTTCCCCCTTTAGACTATGAGAGCGATGCCTGGAACCGAAGGTACAGGCGAGCTGTTGCTCCGCCGCAAGGCGTATTACCCTTGGGTCCAGGCTCCAATACGCCTACCGGCGAAGAACAGGGGGCTGCACTCATAGTTTTAAGACAAACCCTAAAGGGTTTTTCTGCAAGCCTCGCCTTCGGCGACGGCTTGCTACTTTTCCGGTCTCCAGACCAAAGACCGGTAGAGGGGGCACTACTTTTCCGGTCTCCAGGCCGAGAGGCTGTGGACGGTACTTGGACGGAACTAAAAAACCGAAGGCCAAAATGGCCTTCGGTTTACATTGCTAACACCTCGTTAACAGATGTTCATTGAATTATGAAGCACGTACTCGGCGAACGCGGGTTACGCGTTTTACTGCCGGGAGTTCCTCATAAAACAACTCAAAACTCGCGAGCGAGTCTGCACGTTGTTTGGTACTCAACCAAAACACCTCGTTTAACTCGACCATGTTATACCGGCTAACACATGCTGTCAATACTTTTTATCACAGCACATAAGCGGAATAACAGGGGTGAATAGCTAGTTTAAGCCTTGCCAAAACCAACCCAATAAAGTATATTACCTGCAGCCTAGTGACTCTGGGTTTTTGGGCTCTTGCGCCCAAGGGAAAAGAGCAGCCAGACAAAATGTATTCCATTTTGCCTGCGCGACGAGAAAAACCGTAGGTTTGTCTCTGTTCTGTAGGGCGATTAGCTCATTTGGCTAGAGCGCCACATTGACGTTGTGGAGGTGAAAGGTTCGAATCCTTTATCGCCCACCAAAGTAAAACCACCCCTGGACAGGGGTGGTTTTACTTTGGTGGCAGTGAAGATGCGGGATGCCGAAGGCAGTTCGATGGCCGGGCGTTTAGCTCGGACATATGCCGAAGCCGAGTCGTCCTTATACCAAAAGAGAAAGATGACCCGGCCTGAAGCTATAATCCTTTATCGCCCACTACATAAAATGGAAAAGCCCGAAGCGCATGTCCTTTATAGCCTCCAGAAACGACTAGGCTAAAGCCGGCAACCTTTTATTGCGGTTACTTTTTCCAAAAATCAGACATGATTTTGCGACGTACCAAACCAACCGCTGCAACGTAAAACAGGGTCTCACTTACTCCCAAACATCTCGATTAACAGAGGAGTATTATCCGGCTAGTTGGAGATATATCGTGAAAAGTATAAAACTGCCAAAATGAGTTATCCACATTATCCACAGGTGAGCATACGCGTAACGCAAAAAGGTACTAGCCAAATGCGGCTAGGGGCTGTATAGTCCTTGTTGTGAGGCGCGGTTTTGCCGAGAGGTTTTACCAAGTCAGACGGCTTAGATGAATTTGCGAGATCATCTAAGCCGTTTTTGTTTGTCTGCGTAGCGGAGTGCAGGGTTTATTGTCGTTTCCGAGCCCTTCCTTTTTTAGTGGGAGTAGGAGGCTGTCGCTATGGGTCGGAAGGCTATGGTCCGGCCAAAGTATCCGACTGCCGACGAGTCGGTGGTAGACGGCTTAACCTCCGTGCGCTAACGGCTAGCTTGAGCTTGGTGAAGCTGGCGTATAACTGGTATAATGAGGCTCAAGCGTAGACACGGACTCACCAACCGTAGAGCTTGCATCCGTAGCCAGCAGATGTAAAACAGACTGGTACGAGCGCTCCCCTGCCGGGGAGAAGTCCGGTGGAACCACCCGCGCCAACATAAAAGCGGGTCCGAGACGTGAGATGTGTGCATGTATAAGTGCGTACACCCTACGTCTTTTTTATTTACTATTAATATATAGGAGCGGAAAAATGTCCGACCAGAAACAACCAGACCAACTCTATGCTATGCGGCACAGCCTGGCGCACATAATGGCCAGCGCCATCCAGCACTTGTGGCCGAATGTAAAACTGGGCGTAGGACCAGTGGTGGAGAATGGTTTTTACTACGATGTTGACCTCGATGGGGAACAGCTTTCGGTTGCGGATTTCCCGCGCATCGAAGCGGAAATGCAGAAGATCATTAAGGCAGGGGAGCCATTTGAGCGGCTGGAAATGCCAGTGCTGGACGCGGTAGAATGGGCCCGTAAATATGGTCAGCCGTACAAGGAAGAACTGTTGAATGACTTGCAGCGCGAAGGCACTACCGTTGCCAAAGATCTGGACGCCGACATGTTGGGTGCGGCCGCTGGTGGTGATAGCAAGGTTGAGAGTGTTTCGTTTTACCGAAATGGTGATTTTACCGACCTGTGCCGCGGCCCGCACGTGGAAGCGACAAACAAGGTTGGTGCTTTTAAACTGATGCGCGTGGCTGGCGCCTACTGGCGCGGCAAAGAGGGCAACCCCCAAATGCAGCGCATTTACGGCGTGGCGTTTGCGACGCCAAAGGAGCTTCGACAGTATTTGGATATGCTGGAAGAGGCCAAGAAGCGGGATCACCGCAAGCTGGGACAGGAAATGGATTTGTTTGTGTTTAGTGATTTGGTGGGCGGGGGTCTGCCGCTGTGGACGCCGCGTGGCACCGTGCTAAAAAACGAGCTGGATCGCTTTGTGCAGGAACTGCGTGATGCGGTGGGTTTCGAGCAGGTCACCACGCCACACATCACTAAGAAAGAATTGTACGAAGCAAGTGGCCACTGGGCGAAGTTTAAGGATGAGCTGTTCCATATCAACACCCGCGAGGGTCATGAGTTTGCCATGAAGCCGATGAGCTGTCCGCATCATGCACAGGTATACGCTAGTCAGCCGCGCAGCTACCGCGATTTGCCGATCCGCTACCGCGAAACGGCCGTGGTGTACCGCGACGAGCAGAGCGGGGAGCTGGGCGGCCTGAGCCGCGTTCGCTCTATCACTCAGGACGATGCGCATATTTTTTGCCGTACAAGCCAGATAGAAGACGAGGCGTTCAAGCTGTGGGATATCATCGAGACGTTCTACAAAGGAACTGGCTTTCTGGACCTGAAATATCGCCTGTCTACACACGACCCAGACAACATGAAGGGCTACTCAGGCGGCAAAGAGAAGTGGGATTCCAGCGTGAAGCAGCTGGAGAACATTCTGAAGTCCAAGGTCGATTCCGACTACTTTGTCGGTGTGGGCGAAGCGGCGTTTTACGGACCAAAGATCGACTTTATGGCTAAGGATGCGATTGGCCGCGAGCACCAGGTTGCCACTATTCAGCTCGACTTTAACCAGCCGGAAGGTTTTGATTTGACCTGCACGAACGAGGACGGTGAGGCCGAGCGGGTGGTGATGCTGCACTGTGCCGTGATGGGCTCGCATGAGCGGTTCCTGAGTGTCTACATCGAGCACACGGCGGGCAAATTCCCGGTCTGGAACGCACCGGAGCAAATTCGCCTGATCTCCGTAAACCAGGAAGCTGCAACGGTCGAATTTGTGGATGGAATCGTCCAGCAGGCCAAAGAACTGGGCTTACGCGTGCGTGTCGATAACAGCAACGAATCCGTCGGCAAAAAAATCCGTGACGCCGAAATGTGGAAAGTCCCCTATACGGTAGTGCTAGGTGAAAAGGAAATCGGCGGCGGGGAACTGGTGCCGCGCATCCGCAAAGACCTGGCCGTTTCCGAAGCAGCCAAGAGCTACACCGTAGATGAATTCCTGAAAACGGTCGCCAACGAAGCTAAAAGCCGGGTGAGCAAGACCAGCCTATAATTTTCCGGAGAGGATGCCTATGAGTAAGCAGATTATCGCAGTTGACATGGACGATGTTTTGGCGCTGCACGCCGAAGCTTTCGTAGAGTTTAGCAATAAGCACTATGGGACCGATCTGACCAAAGAGACATACGACGAGCGTTGGGCGAATCTGTGGCACGTCGATAACGATGAAATAGAACGGCGTGCGTTGGAGTTCCACACGCCAGAGAATATCGCTGCGTACGGTCGGATTGACGAGGCCGTGCCGGCGCTTAAAAAACTATGTGAAACGTATGAGCTGGTTATCGTGACTGCCCGGTCTAAAAACGCGATTGAGGCCACTTATGCATGGCTGGATAAGCATTTCCCGGGAATATTCAGCGGCGTGCACTTTGTGCCCATATGGGAACCGGGCAACACTGTTACTAAAGCGCAGATATGCCGGGAGATAGGCGCGGAGTACCTGATAGATGATGTTGTGCGCCACTGCGATCTTGCCATGCAGGGCGGCATACAGGCGCTGCTGTTCGGTAATTACAACTGGAACAGGGGCGAAATCGAGCCTGGTGTGGTAAGGGTGCAGAATTGGACAGCGGTGCAGGAATATTTTGATGGAATCGGTTGATCCGAATCTGCGCGTACGCGTGGAAGCGCTGGTGGCGCAAATTCCGCGAGGGCGAGTGATGACCTACGGCCAGCTGGCCGCATTGTGCGGTACTGCGCGGGCGGCACGTGTGGTCGGCGGTATCGCGCATTTTGGCGACCCGAACTTGCCATGGCAACGGGTGGTGAATAAAACCGGCGGGCTGGCGGCTGGATATCCAGGCGGGCGGCAGGCGCACGCCGCGCACCTGCGGGCCGAAGGTGTTTCGGTGGACGACGATATGCGGGTCGATGTACGTGCGTTGTTGTGGTGGCCACCGGGCGAAGAACCGGCGCAACAGGGGCTGTTTTAATGCCGCCGCTGGTTGTTATCGTCGGTGAGACAGCGTCGGGGAAGTCCGCGCTGGCCATGGAACTAGCTGAAAAGTTTAATGGTGAGCTAGTCTGTGCTGACAGCTGGACAGTCTACAAGGGGTTTGATATTGGCACGGCTAAGCCCTCGGCCGAGGATTTGGCACGAGTACCGCACCATCTGCTCGACATAGCCGATCCGCGCGAAGGCTTTAGTGCAGTTGTTTTTCAGCGTCTGGCCAAACAGGCAATCGCCGGCATCGCAGCCCGTGGCAAACTGCCAATTATGGTCGGCGGCACAGGGCTATATATAGATAGCGTATTGTACGACTATAGTTTTTTGCCGCCGTCAGACCCGGGACTTCGCATTGAATTAAATGGCATGGAACTGCCGGACATCCTAAAACAGGCGAACGAAATGGGTCTGGATACTACCGGGATTGATCTGCGGAACAAGCGGCGGGTGATCCGGCTGATCGAAAACAATGGTGTCCGGCCCGGCAAGCAAGCGATGCGGGCGAACACGCTCGTGATCGGCATCACGACAGGACGTGAGCATTTGCGCGAGCGGGTGACGGCCCGAGTCGATGCAATGCTGGCCGCGGGCCTGGAAAACGAAGTTCGGAAGCTTTCCGAAATATATGGCTGGGAGGCGGAGCCGATGAAGGGGATCGGCTACCGCGAATGGCGGGAATATTTTACTGGTTCGCAAACGCTGGATGAAACCCGCGAGCGAATACTGAAAGCAACTATGGATCTGGCGAAGCGTCAGCGCACTTGGTTTAAACGCAATATTGGTATTCAATGGGTGTCTGACCGAAGTAATGCTGTAGACATTGTAACAACATTCTTGAACAAAACCGATTAGCGCTTGGGCCGAAATCTGCTACAATGGAAGCATGATTGAACAACGAACGGCGGGGGATGAAGCCCAGGGGAGAGCAGCCCGAAGTGCGAATTTATTTCGCACCCGGCGCGTTGAGAGGGGATGTTCCCCTCTCAAGGAGGCCGCATGATTGAACAACTGTTCGGTTCCAAAACGAGGGTGAAGCTGCTCCAGCTTTTTTATAGTAATCCGAATCGTTCGTTCTACGTGCGTGAAATTACACGAAAAATTGACGAGCAAATTAACTCAGTTCGCCGCGAACTTGCAAACCTGCTGAACGTGGGTCTCATCACTAGCGACACCAGCAACAACAAAGTCTATTACGAAGTTGACCAGAAGTATGAATTCTTCGCACCGCTGGAAGAGATCTTTGGTACGGGCGGTACGAAGACCCGCCGTGCCAGCAGCTCTAAGGCTGCAAAGGCGGTCGAACTGCCGCTTCCGGATGAAACTGCCGATCTCAAGGCTCTGGGCAATGTCGAAATTGCTGCGCTTATGGGACAGTTTACCCGTGACGACAGCACCGGGATCGATGTGCTAATAGTAGGCAACGTAAACAATAACGCCCTCGCCAAATACGTTACCGAGCTGGAGAAGCAAGAGGGCAAGGATCTTCGGTATACGGTCTTTTCTTTGGAAGATTTTACCTATCGCTTACAAATCAAAGACCGGTTTATGTCTAATGTGCTGCGGAGTAAGAAGCAAGTACTGCTCGATAAACCCGGCCTCCTGAGCTAGCGGCTAAGGCTTTCACAGAACGGCGCATTGCGGGCGTCAGCTTGTGCTTCGCTCCTCGCCGTACTTTAGTACGGCTGTGGTGCGATGCTCGCTGTCATCCCCCACTGCACCATTCTGAGAAACCCCTTAAAACTACCCAGCACCTCTTTGAAGAGTGTGGTTTTCCCTGTAAGATGTAAGTAGCAAAATATAAGTGGAGCAAGGCAATAATTTATGGACATGCAATATTACGGCGCTAACTGTTTAGTGCTCTCAAACAAGCAGACACGAGTAGTTATCGACGACAATCTGGCTGCGCTCGGCGGCAAGAGTGTTACGAAAGATGGCGATATCTGCCTGTTCACCGGCGAACACGCGGCCGTTACCTCTAAGCCAAAGCTGGTAATAGACATGCCCGGTGAGTACGAAGCCAGCAATGTTTCGATCTTTGGGCTGCAGGCACGTGCTCACATGGATGAGGCGGATAAGAAAACGGCAGTTATGTACAAGATTACCTGGGGTGAGACTAGAGTGCTGGTTACAGGTCATATATTTCCTAAACTTACAGACGACGAGCTGGAAGCGATTGGCGTTGTGGATGTTATGTTTGTGCCGGTTGGCGGCAGTGGGTACACGCTGGATGCAGTAGGTGCACTGCAACTTATTAAGGCAGTGGATCCGAAATTAGTCGTGCCGACCCACTACGCGGACAAAAACCTGAACTACGAAGTACCGCAGGGCGAGCTGGAAGATGCGCTGAAGACTATCGGCATGGAGCCCAAAGAGGCTGTCACAAAACTGCAATTCAAACCAGCTGAAGTGACTGATACGACGCAAATCGTTGTACTAGAAACATCAAAATAACAGATCAAGATACAAAATTATCTGCGGTTATCGGGCGGACGCAACCTTGTGTCCGCCTTGTTTTTTGATGTTACTTTTGACCGCAAAAGTAACCAAAACTACCTTCTGATGTGACAAATAAAAACCCTCCGTTTTAGCGGAGGGTTTTTATTTGTCGGAGTGCTGATTATTTAGTAGTGACCAGGCCCTTTTTCTTCAGTGTGCGGATAGCCTGTGTGCTGATCTTGAGACGGATCTTCTTGCCGTCGACAATAATGGTTTTGATCTGGAGGTTGGGCTTCCAGACTTTCTTGGTGTGGCGCTGCGAAAAGCTGACATTGCTGCCAAACTGTTTGCCTTTGCCGGTGAGTTCACATTTCTGCATAATTTATTCCTTAGATTCAGTGGGTTATTGTACCTGATTAACAGGGAAGAGTCAACTTGGCGATGTTACTTTTGCTGCCAAAAGTAACCAAAACCATCCGAGCAGACTCCAGTCGCTTGGTCGTCTGTTGTATAAACTGACAACCGATCCGACAACTTGCGCTCAGGACGAGCGCTGCAAACAAGCCGGCTCGTCTCCCTTCGGGAGGAGTTGTCATTTATACGAACAGGCCGATCCAGGCTCCCTCCAAATGCTCGGATCTATAGGTGAAGCCGGTGCAGAGGACAAATAGTCTAACCATAGTAGAACAGGCTGCTATACTTAGGGTAATGCTGGATACTTTAACGATCACAAATATCGCGACGGTGCTTGTCTGTCTGCTGATAAGCATGACGGTACACGAGTTCATGCACGCGTATGTCGGTTTCAAGCTGGGTGATACGACAGCGATGGAGCACGGCCGGGTCAGCTTTAATCCCTTGCACCATATAGACCCGGTTATGACCTTGGCGCTGCCGGCTGTCACGCTACTACTGTTCCATTTTCCGTTTCTAGCGGCGAAACCGGTGCCATTTGACCCTCGGCGGCTCAAATACGACGAATACGGTGCGGCGCTGCTGGCCGCTGCCGGCCCGTTTAGTAACCTGGCTTTGGCGTTTCTGGCGGCTTTGGTCCTGCGTTTTTTCGATCTTGGCGCGTTCCTGGATCAGGCAATGGCGTTTTTTGTAGAGCTGAACGTGGCACTGTTTATCTTTAACCTCGTGCCAATACCGCCGCTTGATGGTTCACGGGTGCTTTATGCGTTTGCGCCGGAGCCGCTGCAGGATGTTATGGAACGTCTCGAACCAATCGGATTTTACATAATTTTCGCACTGGTACTCTGGGGTGGCGCAGGCGGCTGGCTTGCCAATCTGAATGACTTGGTACTGAACTTACTCCCGTAGCAGGGTATAATAGATACAGCTGGGTATGGGGTATACACCGTATACTTCGCCGATGAATGATTATCTGATACTAATCATTAGGGAGTCCTGAATTTGTATGACCGTGGTCTACAGAGGTGGATACCCACCTGGAATTCTTCAGGTGATCAAGTCGGCACCCAGCGCTAAAAAGCCCGAGAGAAATCTCGGGCTTTTTAGTCGTTAGAGCTTGCCATCCCATTCGTCATAAAATTCGGCTAAGAATTGCTCCATAACGTCGTGTCGGTGTTGTGCCATTTGCTTGCCGGCTTTGGTAAGCATGTGGTCCTTCAGCAGCAGCAGTTTTTCGTAGAAGTGATTGATGCTGGGGCTATCGCTTTTGTGATACGCTATGGCATCAGTATAGTGTTCAGGCTGGCGGGCAGGGTCGTATATTTGCCGTTGTCTATTGCCGCCATATGCAAAGGTTCTGGCTATACCAATGGTTCCCATGGAATCTAGTTTGTCTGCGTCACTGACAATTTTGGCGGCTATATTTTTGTGTTCATGGACCTTGGCATCTTTGCCGATCGAACTGCTGAATGAGGTATTTCTTATAGCACCTAACACTTCTAAAATAGTTGTTTTATTTACATCAATACTCTCCAACCAGGTTGCAATTTCCTGCTCGCCCATGCTGCCATCGTCGCTTACGAACTTAGTGTCGGTGAACTCGTGCAGGAGCGCTCCGAGTTCGACAACAAGCGGATTGGCAGACGGTTCACTCTGTGCAATATGACGGGCAAGTTGCCATACTCGGTACATGTGCCAATAATCATGGCCGCTGCCTTCGCCGGTGAATTTTTGCTCAACATACGCGCGCGTTTTTTCAATGATAGCTTGGCTGCTCATAAGACAGAGTATACACGGCTGAAAATATGATATGCTATACCAGTAAATTAACATCTATCGGGGTGTAGCGCAGTTGGTAGCGCGTACGGCTGGGGGCCGTGAGGTCGCAGGTTCAAGTCCTGTCACCCCGACCAAGTTCGAAATTCTGTGATTTAAGGAACTCTGCATAGGGTTCCTTAAGTTTTATGTCAACCACTTTCCATCTGGTAATCTTGTTTTTCGGTGGTACAAATTCGCCCTCTACAACTAGGTTCGAGATGAACTTTTCAAGGATTTTATTGAAGACCGTAATGCTCTTTGTTGACCGAAGTAAATCAGCCACATTTTCGAATAGTTCGAGATAACTTTCGTAATTAGGAATCACAGTCTTTAATCGCTGTTGCTCTGCTTTAGCGATTTTAAGAGCATTGTTGAGCTTCTTTAGTTCAGCTTTGTATTCATTAAGGTCACCTTTGTAATGTTCAGCCAATTCCTTGTCAGGACCTTGTACGATTAGCTTGGCCTCATTGTAGTTACGCTGCGTGTCGGTAATTTGTTTATTCAATGAGCTTACTATGGAGTAAAGCTGTTTAAGGCGAGCTTCTCTGCTCTCTGCTACTTCCTCGGCGTAATTGTCGTAGTTGCTCTGAGTTGTGAAGCGGTATTTGTCTAGGTAATCTATCGCATAATCGGTAATCACTTTAGCTCTTGGACCTTTATTCTTCATGTTGCAGCCGTCCGTCTCACATCGGTAACGATAATAGTTAATGTCTTTCTTGACCGTAATACCTGACGAGAGTGATTTGCCACAGCTCTTACAGAACACTTTACCAAGTAGAAGATTGGCTTTTACTTTATCGGAAGGAGCAGTGATTGCCGACTTAAATTTGCTCGACATAAAGTCCTTGGCCTGATTGATTTTCAGAAAGTCGGCAGGGTCTAGTGCTGGTGTAAAGTCATACACTTCTTCTAGCTTCACCACGCCACCACTGTAGCGAATAATCCCTGCATAGGTTGGGTCGATTAAGACTTTGGAAACGCTGTCTTTGTCCCAGTTATATGTAAAATGACCGTCCTGCTTGTATTTGAACACCCTGTAGTCGCTCCTACTGTTCAAATAACGCATTATTTCAGCTTGTGATTTGCCCTCAATTCGCATGTCAAAAGCGTGCTTGATAATACTGTAGTTTTCGCCGTCTGGGTACAAGCGTCCGTCCTCAGTCTTGAGGTACCCGTGCAGGAAGCTCCGAAGGAATTTACCGCTAAGTGTCTTACGCTTATTACCACGTGTAACTACTTCGCTTTGATGTTCAGAGAACTGCTTGGCTAGGACGAATGAGACGCCGAGAAGCATTTTTCCTGTCGGGTTATTTTCGAAAGTCGAAGTAGCGAAACGCAGGTCTTTAATGATGCCCTTGTCGAGCAAGTCTATAATCTCACCAGCCTCTTTCATATTCCGAGCCAGTCTGTCTGGGTGGTACGAGATTATACCGTCATACTTACCACTGATAACATCATCAAGCATCCTGCGAAATAAAGGGCGTATGTCTGGCTCTTTGGCCGATCCATCTTCCTCAATAATGTCACCTTCATCAAGTGAAACACCGTCACGCCCGACTACTCGCTCTCTGCACTCTGCTATCTGGTCGGCTTTTGATTTTGCCTGGCGTGTTTCATCAGTTGTTGACTTACGTGCATATAAAACGTAACGTAGGTTCTCCGGTTGGTATAAATCGTTCTCTGCTTGCGTAGACGATTTGAGCATTTCAAAGAGCTGTTCAAGAGGGCTGCTGTTTGGTGCTAAATCTGCCATGACTTAATTTTACATGGCTATAGCCAGAACTGTTAAAAGAGTCGTAAATACCAATCTTTAAGTAGTAATACTTACATCAATATTCCAGCAAAACTTAAAGGTACGCTAGAGTACAACCAGTTTATCGTGAATAGTGAACGAGAACCCTTGACTAAAGCACGCTCCCTGACGCATTTCCAGAGCTTTGGACGAGCTTTAGAGTATGAGATGAGGCTCTGTAGCTATTCCAGTTTATCCCTGTTATTCTGTAGGTATTATTGACATACCAAATAATGACAGAGTGAGCTATGAGCCAATACTTTGCTACATTTCCAGCAGGAACTTATGAGATTATTGCCAAACACCTCAAAGGCTTTAAGCTAGACGAGCTTAAGCTCAATGAACACGACGACAGTTCGGTTGTTTTTCAATCTTCTTTATCGGTAGAGCGGTTAATTGAGTTACGGTACTTCACAAATATTTATTTAGTTATAGATAAAATAAATGGTACGTCGAAAAAAGCTTTTAAGGGTAAGTATTATCGTCTTATGTTGCTCAAAGACGGTACGCCTCAGCCCCTTAGTCAAAACGAACGAAGTAAGCTGGAAGCGAGGATACATAATGAGTTCGGACTTGAAGCTAACGCTCATTTGTCAAAGAATGATTTCTACCTAATAGAGCGAACGTCTGGTAAGCAGCTATTTACACTAAGACTCCCAAGAGCAAAGTTTAAGCGGGAAAAGCTCGTTGCTGGCGAACTACGACCTGAGCTGGCACACATATTATGTTTAGCGGCAGGACTTAAATCAAAGTACACCGTCATTGATGTGTTTGCCGGGTACGGATCAATACCATTTGAAGCAGTACGAGGTTTTGGCTGCAAGCAAGTGTTAGCGGTTGACATTCAAAAATTATCCAACAGGCACGAACACAATTTAATAAAGTGGTTTGAGGGCAACGCTAGCAAGCTCGACTTTTTGCCTCAGAGTAGCGTAGACCGAGTGATAACGGACCCACCTTGGGGAATTTACGACAGTAAGATTGATGACCTATCGGCCTTGTATGCTGAATCCGTAAAGGAAATGGTTCGTATACTGAAACCTGATGGCGTAGCAGTGGTATTGAGTGGCTTTAGCGAAGCAAATCAGCTATTTGAGGCTAATCAATTGAAGATAATAGGAAAATGGAGAGTGCTTGTCTCTGGCAAGAAAGCTACAATTTACAAGCTACAAAAAGCTAAATGAAGCTAAAAATGCAGACATTGTATAATAAGTTTTTTAACAGAGGTGGGCGCGAAGAACACTAGCACTTGACAGGCACATATGTCGCTATAAATCCTGCTCTACCTCTGTTATCATATGACCGACAACATACATTGTGCGACACCCAGACTACTGGATTTTTACCGTCCTTGATTGACCGTCAATGATGACCAGTGCTTCATCGTTGTCTATAGTTGCCACCTTACCGTGCTTTTCCATCTCTGTTTTAGCCTTTGCTAGATATTCGCCGTATTTTTCCCAACCCCAGTGCGGAATAAGTCCGTAATCTAGCAGCCCAACCCCGTCCCATGCAATTTCAGGTGCTAGTTTTGGATCGTCTAAATGCTCGATGCCATGTAGCGTTGAGCCAACTAGGACTGCTCCAGCACTCTCACCGCCATAAACCAGGTTTTCATTGAGTCGTTTTTTAAGAAATTCACCAAAACCAGATTTTTGGGCGTAGAAGTTTAAGTAGAAAGTGTTGCCACCCATAACCCAAACAAGATTTGCGTCTTTTAACGACTGTTCTACTGCTTGTTTGTCGGAATTGGTCAGGTCAAGAATTGAGGTTTTAAACCCGTACTTCTTGAACGAAGCCACGCAGTTATTAACTTCCAGCTCCTTACGCTCTTTGGGGTAGATGTCCCACGCGTTTGGGACTATAGTGACTGATAAGTCGTGGCCGTCGGGTAAAAGTTTAAGTAGCTCCGCTTTGTTGACTGGACTCATAGATGATAGGTAGAGTTTCATGAACTTATTTTAGCAAATGTTATTTTGAGTTTGGTATATGATGTGGCAAGTATTCGCATAAGCTCCTAACTGGATTCTTCTTTCTACCTGCTAGTTCGAGGCGTGTTTTCCTTATGGGTAAAAATAACGAAAATAGGGGGTCAGGAAGACTTTTTATTGTTGCGTTTAGCTTCAAGTGCCTCGGCTTGTTTTGGTGTTAGTTTCATTCCGTCATCATGCAATTCATTTCTGATTAGCTCGACATCCCTACCGCTACTGTCTTTGAGTTTAGTGGGATTAGCCAGCTTGGTTCCGCTTTCGAGTTCTTCAGGTGACCGATCCAATTTAATAGTATTACCGAATTCATCAAGAAGTGTGTCGCCGAAAGAAGCATTCCCCTCTGTTACAGCAATCATACGTGCTTCTTCAAGCAGTTCACCGGTGTCGCTATGATTACCCATTTTCAGCCTCGCTCATATGAGTGATTATACCATCACGAGTGCCTCGTCCTTGGGTTCATAGCGTCGTATTGCTTCAAGCTCATCACACATTTACTGTAGTGGTCAGAGGTTTCAATGATAAAATTGTATAGTTCGAGGACACTCGGTTGCTCTCGACCAATCTAAAAGGACCTCCCTGGAGGCCCTTTTAGATGCTTACTTCCTAGTTTACGGCCAGCAGGGTTGCCAGTAATACACCCGTTATTATCTGGGTATGTAACGCCTTTTCAGATACACTAAGAGAAATATGAACAACAAGCTAATTTCTGAAAAAACTGCTAAAAACCTAATGACTGGCGGAGTGGCAGGATTTGTCGCTGGAATTATACTTTCCTTTGTCATATTGCTACCTCTGTACGGCAAGGCCGGAGAATGTACATCAGGCACTAATACTTGCTCTGATAACTTCACAGCGGAGCAGATCGGAGCAAAGCTAGTATCAATACTGATGTATGTGTCTTTGGTGGCAATTGTTGCAGGTGTAGCTATGATGATTGCGTCTAGTGTCAAAGGCAAGCAACAACCTAAGGCAATGCGAGCTACGCCTGCACCTAACTCTAAAGCCGTCAAACATCTAATAATTAAAGTCCTAGTTTTTGTTGCGGCATTTTTTATAGGTGGCTCTATCGTAAGCCTGATTGTCGGAGAGCTGGTTCCTGCGTTGTTCCCATCCAAGAATACTAATGAGCAAGGGCATATCCTCGCTTACATGATTATAGTTTTTTACCCGTTAGCGGGTGCTTCGGCTGTCTACCTGACAAATAAGTGGCTAAAGAGAAAATTACGCTAAAACACCAGACCACGAAGCTAATAGCCCTGCGACAATTCCGATATTTTTCTGTTTCTGTAAGCGAGCTATCATATGAGGTTCATAATAACAGCTACCCAAGACTAATTGCAGGCTCAACCTTAAAATACCAAGCTCTCTACTACTGGGCTTTGCCAGGCTTAGCTTCTTTTAACTTCTCTAAAAGCCGTTCAGATGGTTCAGGGTTTTCTGCGATATACCTCACGCTCCTATAGCCCGTCTTTGGCCTTGCTCCCGTCATTCGTGGTAAGCTCTATGTATGTGGCAAGAAACAAAACACGGATTATACAAACAGTTTGTCTTTCGGGATTTCCGCGAGGCATGGCATTTTATGGACAGAGTGCACGAAGCGGTCGAGCGGGTTGACCATTATCCGCGCTGGCAAAACGAGCAGAATATCGTCGATATTTGGCTTAACACCCATGAAGACCAAATGGAAATCACAGACCGGGACCGTGAGCTAGCGAACACAATTGATACTCTAGTAAACGTTACAACAGCGGCACAAACGGAAGCAATCGTTGATAAAGAAACAACAGTCATAACAGAGGTACAACTATACGCAGATGGTGGTTCCCGCGGTAACCCGGGACCAAGCGCTAGCGGCTATGTACTGATGGATATGGGCGGTCGGATAGTACTGCGGGCCGGCCAATATTTGGGCGTAACAACGAACAACCAGGCGGAATACCAGGCTTTGAAGCTTGCCCTGGAGCGTGCTCATTACGACTTCCATGCGCGCGAGGTGCATGTGTATATGGACAGTATGCTGGTCGTAAACCAAATGAAAAATATCTTCAAAATTAAGAACCGGGACTTATGGCCGGTGCACAACGCATGCGTGGATCTGGTAAAAAAATTCGACAAAGTCAGCTTTGACCATGTTCCGCGGGAGCTTAACAAAATCGCTGACGAAGAGGTGAACAAGGCGATGGACGAAGCTCTAAGCGGCGAAGCACAGCACTAGCATAACCATAACAGGGGTGATATACTGGTAATGCCAGATTGCTGATTGGTCGCGTGGGTGCTCTGCAAGGAGTATTTACGAGGAAAGTCCGGGCAGCATAGGGAAGGACAGTCGCTAACGGCGACCGGGGGCGACCCCAGGGAAAGTGCCACAGAAACGATACTTCCTCTGCAAAGAGGTAAAGGTGAAACGCGCGACCCGGCTTGCCGGGGTGGAAGCTTGGTGCGAAAGTACCAACTTTCATGGTAAGAGCTCGTAGTTTCCAGCGGTGACGCTGGAAAGAGGTAAACCCTGTCTGCTGCAAGGAATGGGCCTTGTTGACGCCACAAGCGCCATTGGTTACCCGCCAGCCCGAATATAAACCGCTCGAGCCTGCTGGCAACGGCAGGCCTAGATAGATGATCAATCCCGACAGAACCCGGCTTACAGGCTTTTCTGGCACAGCGTTATCTGGTTGCACATTTTGGGCGAAAAGTTCTGTTCCTCGCTCCGGCGTATTTCTAATATGCCTACGCTCCGGTACTCACTTTTCATCCCAAACTGCACGAACCGGCTAACACTGCATCTCTTACATGAAAAACACCTCGGACCACCGGGGTGTTTTTCTATTTTGCGACCTGTAATTCCTTAAACTAGCATTGTCCCTAATACTCTGTCTTTTGTTTGTGCGGGAAGGTGCTTACTTAGCAGTCTTAACGACTGCTTCGAAAGCTTTTGGCTCGTTTACGGCCAGTTCGGCCAGGACTTTGCGGTCCAAACCGATCTTAGCGGCTTTGAGTCCAGCGATAAGTTTGCTGTAAGTAGTGCCGTTCAGGCGGGCGGCGGCGTTGATGCGGGCGTTCCACAGGGCGCGGAAGGTTCGCTTCTTGTTGCGGCGGTCGCGGTAGGCGTACTGCAAGCTCTTGGTTACGGCCTGCTTGCCGCGCTTGATACTAACGCGGTTAGGGTGGCTCATACCCTTAGTTTGTGAACGGATCTTCTGGTGTTTGGCGTGTCCGGCAACGCCTCGTTTGACTCGCATCTCTGTTAGACTCCTAGGTTCTGCTTAATCTTGGTGCTGTTTGACTTGTTCATGGTCAGCAGGCCTGAAAGTAGGCGCTTGCGTGAACCGGATTTCTTCTGCAAAAAGTGGCTGGCGTGCGACTTGCGGGCACGTACAACACCGTTTTTACTAACTTTGACGCGGTCTTTAGTACCGCTGTGGGTCTTTAGCTTTGGCATAAATTGTTCTCCTACGCTTTGCTATCAGTTGATGATGCTGGGGCTACGCCCTCTGGGCTGGTTTCCGGGCGCTTGGCGGCAGGTTTGCCGGTGCCACGGATGACAAATGTCAGTTGCTTGCCGTTCAGCTGTGGTTGCTGGTCTACGGCAATGGCGTCTCCAAAATCGTTGATGACGCGCTCAGCCAGTTTAAATCCTATATCTTTGTGCGCTAGTTCCCGGCCGCGAAATACGAGGGTGATTTTGACTTTGTGACCGGCTTCCAGGAATCCGGTAACTTTCTTCATCTTGACCCCGAGGTCGTGATCGCCAATCTTGAGTCCGAAACGCATCTGCTTCATATCAAGGACTTTGGTGGTACGTTTGTTGGCCTGCTGTTGCTTCGTTTTTTGGTAGTTGTATTTACCCCAGTCAACGATTTTGACTACTGGCGGGTCGGCGTTAGGGGATATCTCGACAAGATCGAGATCCTGTTCCTGAGCCAAGCTTAAAGCTTCTGCGCGGCTTAAAATGCCGAGCTGTTTGCCGTCGCTGTCAACTACCCGAAGCTGCGGTGCCCGAATGTTACCGTTCAGGCGAGTGCTAGTGCTGATATAGAATCTCCTTATGTGTTTTTAACTTTGGTATTGTATCAGATGAGCAAACAGAGGTCAAACAGGTTTCGGTTGCAGGCTTGTCATTCTGACAAACGCTTTGGGCGGCTTGGCACGGCAACGCTTAGATTCTCTCAAACTTCATGGTACGCGTGGGGACGGTATTGGAGGGATTCGGCGATGTGAGTGGTGGCTATCGCCTCGGAATCGTCCAAGTCGGCGATGGTGCGGGCGACTTTGACTGTGCGCATGTAGGCGCGCGGGCTCAAACCAAACTTTTCGGCAGCGGTGTCCAGAATGGTTTTGGCGGCTGGTTCCAGCTGTGCGAGGCCTAAAATATCTCTGTTGGACATGTCGGCGTTCAGCTTGGCAGTGCCTCCAAATCGGTTGGCCTGTACGGCACGGGCTGCTGCAACACGTTCCCGGACAGTTTTGCTGGTGGTCGAGGGCGCTTGTTTGGCTAGCAACTGGCTGTTATCTATTTCGTGTACGTCTACATATAAATCAATGCGGTCCAGGATAGGGCCCGACAGCTTGCGGCGATAATTCACAATCTGGCTCGGCAGGCAACGGCAGGGCTTGCTGGTGCCGTAGTGGCCGCAAGGGCAGGGGTTTGCGGTGGCCACGAAGATGAAATTAGCAGGGTATTCGGCCGTATCTTTGGCACGGGCGATGGTGATGGTACGGGTTTCGAGCGGTTGGCGCAGGGCCTCGACCGTTACGCGGGCAAATTCCGGCAGTTCATCGAACAGGAGTACGCCACGATGGCTGAGGCTCATTTCTCCGGGCCGGATGGCATTACCGCCGCCTACGACAGCCACATTGCTGGCGCTGTGGTGCGGTGACCGAAAAGGGCGGGTGCGGACAATGCGGTTAAAATCATTGCTGGCCAGGCTGTGCAGGTGCGTGACCTCCAGCATTTCTTCGCGGCTAAGGTCCGGCAGCAGGCCGGGCAGCACTTTGGCGAGCATACTTTTAAGTACCGGGGGGACCTCCAAGCAGCAGATTGTGGCCGCCGGCGGCGCTTATTTCCACGGCGCGCTTACCTAATTCCTGTCCGATAACATCTTCCAGGCCGAGGTCCATATCTGGTAGGTTTGTTTCTGGAGCGTCCGCGTGCCCGGCCGCGTCGGTATCTATAGGGGTGAGTGTAGCCGGGTCGTTCAGGTATGCGTACAGTTGCGGCAGGGTAGAAACAGGTACCAGCTGCACGCCTGGCACCAGAATCGCCTGGTCCAGGTTCCCGGCAGGAATAATAAAACGGTGCAGGCCGTGCCGTTTGCCGACCAGAATTTTGCCGATGATTCCGCGGATGGGCCGGACATCGCCCTCCAGGCCCAGCTCTCCCACGATTGCAGTCCTAGCCAGCGGGTCGCGGATTTGTTTGGTGGCGGCTAAAATTGCCGTCGCCACGCCCAGGTCGAAGCCCGTGCTTTCTTTTGGCACGTCGGCCGGGGCGAGATTTATAGTGATTCTTTTGCGGGGCAATGTAAGGCTGCTGGCGGTAAAGGCGCTGCGAATTCGTTCCCGGGCTTCGTCCACGGCTTTGTTGGCATAACCCACGATGACCATGTTTGGCAGGCTATTGCTGAGCGCGCACTCAATCGTCACAACCAAACCCTGCTGGCCGGTTTCGACGAGGCTTAAAACACTCCGCTCCGTTTTCATGTAAACGCAATTGTAAAACAAAAATAAAACAAAACAACCTGCTTTTTCGGGCCATGCTTTCGGGCCGGGCAGGTTGTTGCTGGAAGTACTTATGGCTATAGAACTAGGAGCTGATAATGAAACGACCACTTGCGAGAAGTGGTCGTTTACTGTTTGGCTTTTTGTTTTTGAGCACTTTTTTTATTCAGTGCTAAAGATATAGTAGTTGGTCGGGTGCGTGGTGTCAACAGTAAAATATAAGCATTTTTACCAGGGGATGTGTATAACTTTTGCTTTCATTTTTTTGGCCGTTCGCGCGAACCCGAAATACGTTCGCGCAGTGCTCAAAAATAAGCCGAAAGCGAGCCTGGTTCTGTCTGCGCTGCGGGCGGCGTAGTGCTCGCTGGGGATGGAGTGCAGGTAGTACTATCCGGCTGGTTTTGGCAGCGGGCAGGCGCCGCAAAAGCACGAGCATATTGACAAAACAGGCTAGCTGTAGTAGCATGGAAATTGAGTCAGCAAAAACAAAAACGTTCCAAAACAAAACCAGCTCACTCAAATCTCTTTATCGCTCGAACTGCCTTACCGGCAGCGAGAGCGGTCAGTCACTGCCACACGGCGATAGGCGCTAATCATTTGATATTATAGAGCGAACCTTTCATCGCCTGTGGCACCATTTATCATCAAACCGCGTCCCCTAGGCCTGCCGCTCGGCAAGCTGGGGCGCGTTTTTAACAAACAAAAAAAGGGGTATATACGGCATGGGCTTAAAGCGGCAATCACTACGAACAATCATTGCATGGGGGGTGTTAGTGGGGTTTATGATGCTGTTCCAGCCGGATAAGTTGCCGGTAGTAGGGCTGATTGTGCCATTTGTGCTGCTTTTTTGGTCGTTTTACAATCTGTGGATTTTGTTTGGTATGGCTCATGCACGCTATTTTCCTACAGACAAGACCAGGAAACCACGTAACCATTTGGGCATGGCGCTCTGTGCCAGCGGTGTCTTATTACTGGTTTTGCAATCGTTAGGACAATTGACCGTGCGCGATGTAGTGACGGTGGTGGCAAGCGTTGTTTTGGGTTATTTGTACCTGACCCGCAGTAGCTTTATGGTGCAAAACCGTGCAGGCGATAACTACGGCACGCGCCAATAGCTTGTCTGCAAGATATATTTTCTGAAGAGGCGAGGTCTTCGCTTGCTCTAAGCGTAAGGGGGTTCTGTGGAGCCGGATACTATCAATTTCCAACATACTCTGTCCACTCGGGGTAGTTATTGGTATACTTATACTATCTATGTACCCTGATGCACCACAACATCAACCTGCCGGGCCGGCAAGTCTACCGCCTGTGACACTACAACCTGAAGCGATTCCGCCCGCTCCAGCGCCATTGCCGCCCGTAGCCAACGCTGGTACTACAAACGCTTCCGGCTCACAAATTGTTATACAGACAAAGCAGGTCATGAAACAGTATGCACAGGACCCATTTCGGCTGAGCGGTGCGGTCGAGCAGCTAAAAAGCCGCTACCTGGCTGAGCAGTACCATGTTATTACTAAATCGGTTGAAAACTGATGGGTGTACTTATATTCATCGGTATAATTCTTGTTGCAGGCCTCGTGACTGTCGGCCCGTTGTTGTTTTTAAGACTACGAAATAGCAAGCAAGAGGTAGTCACATATGAGCGGGCAATGGAGATGGTTGCCCTCTTGATACATCTGCCTCCGCCCAGTGAAGATACAGAGGCCAAGGGCCGGGATGTTCGTGATGTTGTTGACGAAAATATCTCAAAAGCGCAAATAATTTACAACATTATTGCGAGCATAAATGAGAAAGGGCTGAAGAACCGGTGGTTTGGGCAGCGGCATTTTGGGTTTGAGATTATCGGTACAAAGGGTTTCGTGCATTTGTACGCTGCGGTGCCTGCAGACATGCTCGATGTGATCCGCCAGGCCATTACCAGCGCCTATCCAAGCGCCCGTTTGGAAGTCACAACCGAACACAACATTTTTAATGAGGTTGGCGGTATAAATGGGGTCGTGGGCGGTGAATTTAACTTGAAGGAATCCTTCGCGTATCCTATTGCGACCTATCAGGATCTGAAACGCGACGCGCTACAGTCTATATTAAACGGGCTGTCCAGCTTGGGGATGGAAGATGGCGCTGCAATACAAATACTATTCCGTCCGGTAGATGACGGTTGGCGCAAGCAGGCGAGCAGCCATGCAAGCAATAAGCGCAAGGGTACCGATAAGGATATGAGCGCAGGATTGCTGGCTCGCCAAATGGTAACCGCATTGGTAAAACCGCCAGAGTCAAAAGAAGAAGGCTCCGCTAAGAAAGAGCTGTCTACATTGGAGCAATCGGTGGTCGATGCGATAGATGACAAGACGCGGTATGCTGGCTTCGAGGTGACTATCCGCCTAGTGGCGTCGTCTAACATATCGCAACGTTCGCAGGCTATTGTTAATAATATAGTAGCCAGCTTTTCGCTATTTGACAGTCCGGGCAAGAACGGCTTTAAATATGAAGCTACGAAAGACAACTCGAAACTCGTCGGCGACTATATATTACGTGCCTTTCCGCGCCGCAGTAAGCGTAATATTATGAACTCCGTAGAGCTGGCTACATTGTTCCACTTTCCGGACCAGAGTAACATCCCAACCTCACAGTTGAGCCGGCAGGAATCGAAACAGGTGGACGGTCCGCGCAACATGCCCGAAGACGGACTGCTGCTTGGGTTTAATGTGTTCCGTGGGGTCAAGAAGCCGATTCGGTTAGACATAAAAGACCGCCAGCGGCATATGTATGCTGTGGGTCAAACTGGTACGGGTAAGTCTACCTATTTGGAAAACCTGGCGCTGCAGGACATGCTGCGGGGGAATGGTTTTGCGTTCGTAGACCCGCATGGCGACACGGTCGAGAAGCTGTTGTCTATGGTCCCGAAAGAGCGGACCGAGGACGTTATATATTTCTGCCCGTACGACATGGACTACCCGATGGGATTAAATTTGTTCGAATATACGTCGCCCGATCAGAAAGATTTCCTAGTGCAGGAAACGCTGAACATGCTTCAGAAGTTGTACGACCCACAACATCAGGGCATCATGGGGCCACGGTACGAACACATATTCCGAAACGCCGCATTAGCAATTATGGCCGATCCTAACGGTGGAACTTTCGTAGATATTCCAAAATTATTCCGTGATCCTGAGTTCCTGAAGCAAAAGTTACAACACGTTAAAGACCCAAGCGTGCTGGAATTCTGGCAAAAGGAATACCCGGCCAGCCAGCGTTCAAACGAAGCGGGGGAAGTTACCAGCTGGTTTGTCAGTAAGTTCGGCGCTTTCCTGAGCAACGAAATGATGCGCAACATAATCGGGCAGACGAAGAGCGCATTCGACTTGCGCTACATTATGGATAACAAAAAAATCCTGCTGGTGAACCTGAGTAAAGGGCGTACCGGCGAACTGAACAGCAAGCTGCTGGGTATGGTGTTCGTGATGAAGTTCCAGGCTGCCGCGATGAGCCGCAGCGACATGCCGGAAGAGCAGCGACAAGACTTTGCGCTTTACGTGGATGAGTTCCAGAACTTCAGTACGGACAGTTTCGCTACCATAATGTCCGAAGCCCGAAAGTACCACCTGAACCTCATCGTGGCCAACCAGTTTACGACGCAGCTTACTGATGAAATCCGCGATGCGGTATTCGGTAACATTGGTACGATCGTCAGTTTCCGCATTGGCCAAAATGATGTTGATAGCTTGAGCCGGTATTTCCAGCCAACATTTGACGGGGATGACTTGCTGCGCGTGCCGAACTATAACGCCATTGTGCGAACGCTGGTGAATGGCGTGCCGACACAGTCGTTCAGCATGGCCACATTAAAGCCGCTGGGCAACCCAAACCCGCAGCTGGCTAGCGCGTTGAAGCAGCTTTCCGGCGCCAAATACGGCAAACCAAAAGCAGTGGTGGAGAAGGCGATATTTGAGCGCCTGGCAACTCGTACCCCCGAGCCGGCAAAGCCATTCCAGAACTCGTTTGCTGCCGGCAGTCCGGCTGGCGCCTCACCCCAGGCGACTAGTTTCGGCGGGCCTGCCCCGGCTACCGCGACCCCGCCTAAACCTGCCGCCCAGCCCTCATTCCTCGATGAGTGGTTGGCCAAGCAGCGTGCACAGGCTCCAGCCCCCACGATCTCGCCGGCCCGCGTATCACTGCCAGCCACTCCATCAGCGCCTCCAAAGCCTGCCGGAGGCTTTAACGGGCCGATCGGGCCAGCCACGAACGTGCAACCCAAAATCGCTCCAGACCAGTCTCAAAATGGCCTGGATGCGGCCGGTAATGTGTCAAGCGCGCAACTGGACCAGCAGGAAATCAAGGACATTGCCGAGCAACTCAAAAAAGGCATGCAGCTACCGGCGTCAGCCCCAAACCCGCAGCTTACGACTACCCCTGAAACCGCTTCGATACCGGTTAAACCGGCTCCAGCGCCGGAACCCGAGCCGACCCCAACCGAAGGCACGTTGCACCTGGGAAACCGCCCGAAACCACAATCGGCTCCCGATGATACGATCTTTATCGATAACGAGGGGCAGTTCCACCTGAAAAAGCCTGCCGCAGACGGTAGCCCCGGCGAATAGCAGCGCGTTGGAACTGGGTTCTATGGGCGGTAGCGAAAAGTTGGTCGGTGATACCGCCTGCCTTGTCCCCGACGCTCCAGATACGCACCTCTTGTGAATGAGGCAAAACGGCGGTATACTAGTACGCAGTTATTAAGGTGTTAAGCAAAACGACACTTTCGTATGCCTTACAAAGGTGTCTGAGCTGATTATAAGAGAGGGTAGAAACGTGGCTGACCAAAAGGGATATTCGGCTGATCAGATTCAAGTGCTCGAGGGCCTGGATCCGGTTCGCAAACGGCCTGGTATGTACATCGGTAGTACTGGCGAAGAGGGCCTGCACCACATGGTGTGGGAAATTGTAGATAACGGCATCGACGAGGCACTTGCCGGTCACGCTACCCACGTTATGGTAGAGATGCTCGCTGATGGCGGCATCCGCGTCTTCGACGACGGGCGGGGTATCCCAACTGACATCCACCCGAAGACAGGCAAGAGCACGGTAGAAACCGTACTAACGGTGCTGCACGCCGGTGGTAAGTTCGGCGGCGGCGGATACAAGGTGTCCGGCGGTCTGCACGGCGTAGGCTCCAGTGTGGTCAACGCGCTCTCGACCAAGCTGATTGTAAATATTTACCGCGATGGCAAAACTCATCACCAGGAATACACCCGCGGTGTGCCTGACGGCGACCTGGCGGTGTCTGGCAAATCTCCAGCCGATCGTCCGCATGGGACCGAAATTACGTTCTACCCGGACGCAGCTATCTTTACCGAGACGCAAACGTTTAGCTATCAGACGATCCTGGACCGCCTGCGACACTCGGCGTATCTCACCAAAGGTGTACGAACTACACTTATTAACCATGCAACGGGGCAGCGGTATAGTTTCTATTTCGAGGGTGGTATACAAAGCTACGTGAAGCACCTGAACATCGGTAAAGAGCCGGTAGACGAAGACGTCTTCTACGTCGACAAGCAGGTCAAAGACAGCCAGGTGGAAATTGCCATGCAGTACACCGACAGCTTTACCGAAACCATCAAACAGTTTGCCAACAACGTGGTCAACCCGGAGGGTGGTTCGCACCTGACCGGCTTCCGTGCTGCGCTGACGCGTATTATTAACGAGTACGCCCGCAAAAACGGTTTGCTGAAGGAAAAAGAGGAATCTCTGAGCGGCGAAGATACCCGCGAGGGCCTGACGGCTGTTATTTTGGTAAAACTGCCTGATCCGCAGTTCGAGGGCCAGACGAAGGGCAAGCTGGGCAACCCGGAAGTCCGCGGGTACGTCGAGCAGGTGATGACCGAATATTTCGGGTATTACCTGGAAGAACATCCGGCAATCGCCCGCAAAATTATCGGTAAATCATTGCTAGCCGCCCGTGCCCGCAAGGCTGCCCGTGCTGCCCGCGAGAACATCATCCGCAAAGGCGTATTGGACGGTGCAAGCATGCCCGGCAAACTGGCGGACTGTTCATCGAAAGACCCTAGCGCATCCGAAATCTACCTGGTAGAGGGTGACTCTGCCGGTGGCTCTGCCAAGACCGGCCGCGACAGCAAGACGCAGGCCATCCTGCCGCTGCGCGGCAAGGTTCTGAACGTGGAGCGCGCCCGGCTGGATAAGATGCTCGCCAACAACGAAATCCTGAGCCTGATTAAAGCTCTGGGCGTGGGGATCGAAGATTCATTCAGCCTCGACAGCCTGCGGTACCACCGCATCATTATTATGACTGATGCCGATGTCGATGGCAGCCACATCGCAACGCTGCTCATGACATTCTTTTTCCGCTACATGCGTCCCGTTGTAGATGGCGGGCATGTGTATTTGGCAAAACCGCCTCTGTTCGAGCTGGTGAAGGCCGGCCGCAAGAACCCCGTATTTATTTACGATGAATCAGAACTAGATGTTGTGCTAGATGCAACAATCGCCGCCAGAAAGAAAGAAGGCCTGAAGGTCGATGAGTCGGCTGAGCGTTTCCGCCAGGCTGGTTTCATCGAACAGAAGCGGTACAAGGGCCTGGGCGAAATGGATGCCGAGCAGCTGTTCGAAACTACCATGAACCCTGAAAAGCGCGTGCTGGTGCAGGTGAAAGTCGAAGACGCCGAGAAGGCCGACGCGATCTTTAACAAACTGATGGGCACCGAAGTGGAACTTCGCAAGAACTTCATTCAGGCAAATGCTAAATTCGTGAAAGACTTGGATATTTAAGATGGCAGACGTACACGACAACACACCACAGGACAACGAACCGCTGGAAGGCGAAATTGTAGACCAGCCAGCAATGACCGAAAAGGTTTCGGTAGAAGTGCTGGATTCCGGCCACTCACGCATCGTTGAGGGCCGCACCATGGAAAACGTCATGGAGGACAACTACCTGCGCTATTCCATGAGCGTGATTATCGACCGCGCGCTGCCGGATGTGCGTGACGGCCTGAAGCCGGTTCACCGGCGTATTTTGTACAGCATGAACGAAGACGGCCTGCGGTCATCGTCTAGGCACCGCAAGAGTGCCAACGTAGTCGGTGCGGTAATGGGTAAATACCACCCGCACGGCGATTCATCTATCTACGATTCTATGGTCCGTTTGGCACAATGGTGGTCTACCCGCTACATGCTGGTGAACGGGCAGGGTAACTTCGGTAGTATGGATGGTGATCCACCGGCTGCCATGCGTTACACCGAGGCTAAAATGCATCGCTTGGCAGATGAATTGCTGTTGGATATTGATAAAGAAACGGTTGACTTCCGTGATACGTATGATGGTGAAAACCAAGAACCAACCGTACTGCCGGCAAAACTGCCGAACCTGCTGCTCAACGGCCAGTTGGGTATCGCCGTGGGTATGGCGACCAACATTCCACCGCACAACCTGAACGAAATTGTGGATGCTACCGTCTACAAGATTGATCATCCAGATGCGTCTCTGGACGACCTGCTGAAGTTCATCAAGGGGCCGGATTTCCCAACCGGCGGTGTTATATATGGTGCCGACAGCCTGCGTACGGCCTATGCGACTGGTCGTGGTGGTGTAGTTACCCGCGGTATTGCCGAAATCGTGGAAGGCAACAAAGGCCGCCACCAGATTGTCATTACCGAAATACCCTACGCGTTGAACAAAGAGAGCCTGGTGATAAAGATCGCTGACCTCGTGAACGAGAAGAAAATCGTTGGCGTGAGCGACGTTCGCGACGAAACCGCCCGCAACCAGGTACGGATTGTCATCGACCTCAAGAAAGATGCCTACCCAAAGAAGCTGCTCAACCAGCTGTACAAACTAACCCCGTTGCAGACCAGTTTCCATTTCAACATGATGGCGCTTGTCGACGGCATACAACCGCGCGTGCTCGGCCTGCAGGACATCCTGGGCGAGCACATAAAACACCGCCAGATCGTCGTTCGCCGCCGCACGCAGTTCGAGCTGCGCAAGGCGCAGGAACGTGCGCACGTGCTCGAAGGTTTGAAGATCGCACTCGACCACATCGACGAGGTCATCAAGACCATCCGCGCCAGCCAGACGACCGAAGAAGCTCAGCAGAACCTGATCAAGCAGTTCAAACTAAGCGAGATTCAGGCGCGAGCCATTTTGGCTATGCAGCTGCGTACGCTCACCGGCTTGCAGCGCCAGGAAATCGAGAACGAACTGGCCGCTCTGAAGAAGCTGATTGCCGAACTGGAAGGCATTTTGGCCGACGAACAGCTGATCTTGAACATCATCAAAGACGAAATGAACCAACTGAAGAAACAATACGGCGATGAGCGCCGTACCCGCATCGTTGCACAGGAGCTGAACCGCCTGAGCGACGAAGATCTGGTGCCGGATGAGCAGGTTGTTGTGACTCTTACATCAGCTAATTACATCACGCGTAGTCCAATTGCCGATTACACGCGACAGGGTCGCGGCGGCAAGGGCCGCCGCGGTATGGCAACGCGCGAAGAAGATGTTATCGAGCACGTTGTAAACGCCAGTACGCACGACTTCCTACTGTTCTTTACGAA
>JAICKY010000031.1 GCA_025927655.1 Candidatus Saccharimonadota bacterium
AGGCCCGGGCAGATGTGGCGGCGCAACTGGGGGCGCGGGCTAGCGAGGTTATTTTTACGGCGGGCGGTACCGAATCTGACAACCTGGCGATTAGCGGCATAATGCAGCAGTTTCCTGGTGCTAATGTCGTGGTAAGCGCCATTGAACATGACGCGGTATTGGAACCGGCCAAGCAGTTTAATTGCTCCGTTTCGCTCGTAAACGGGCAGGGGATGGTTGATCTGGCCGATCTGGAAACGAAAATTGATGGAAAAACCGTGCTGGTGAGCGTAATGTATGCAAACAACGAAGTCGGTACCATTCAGCCTATCCGCCAAATTTCATTGCTGCTTGAAAAAATTCGCGCCGAACGACGCGCTAACGGGAATGTGATCCCCTTGTATTTTCATACCGACGCATGCCAGGCGGCTAATTACCTGGACCTGCATGTTTCACGGCTGGGTGTGGACCTGATGACACTGAATGGCGGCAAAATATACGGCCCCAAACAGAGCGGCGTGTTGTATGTCTCTAGTAAAATCACCTTGTCGCCTCAGATCCGGGGCGGCGGGCAGGAGCGAAACCTGCGGAGCGGCACCGAGAATATGGCTGCATGTATAGGGTTTGCCAAGGCGCTCAAACTGGTGCAAGCCAAACGGCACGATGAAGTAAAACGTTTGGGTGCATTGCAGTCTCTGGCTTTTAAGCTGGTGGCGGAAAAGTTTCCTGGGGCCTGGATTAACGGGTCTAAAAAACAGCGCTTACCTAATAACATTCACTTGACGCTGCCTGGACAAGACAATGAACGGTTGCTGGTAGAGCTGGATGAGCGAACTATTCTGGCTGCTGCCGGGTCTGCCTGTAGTGCCAGCAATGAAGAGCCGAGCCATGTACTGCGCGCTATGGGTATATCCGATGCCGACGCGCAGGCGAGTTTACGTATAACTATGGGCCAAGACACCACGGAAACCGACGTTCGTACTCTGGTAGACACACTCGAAGAGCTAGTCAAATAGCCTTGAGAGGTCTGTCCTCCTAAACGCTACTTGACTATGGGTTTGACAGGTGACAGAACGGGGGCGGTGGGGTATACTGGGCTTAGAGTAAGCACTAGCTTTTACCCTTTAGGAAAAACAAGAGATACAAATGAAACTGGGTCGCTTTATAACTCAACTGGCTGTGAGCACAGCTATAGTTGTAGTGGTCATGGGCGGCGTGTTTTTTGCGGCAACTTCGGCTGCTAGTGCCGATAAGGCTGCCGGCAACAGCGGCACGACCGATGTTAAAAGCGCTACCGGCGGGGGTAGTGTGCAGGGCTATGCAGCCGACAGCGTGTTGCAAGAGGGCACAGTGGTGCAGTTGGCTAGTGGTAGTGCTACGAAAGTACTGCCTGCGACTTCGAAAGATCTAAGCCGGATGTACGGCTCGGTGGTAGACCCTCACCAGCTATCACTCAGTATCGCTGATAGCAGTTTGGCAAACGAAGCATATGTCGCCACATCCGGCACGTACAACGTACTTGTCAGCACGCAGGGTGGTCCTATAAAAGAGGGTGATTACATTACGATGTCTGCCGTGGACGGGGTGGCCATGAAGGCTGGCGACTACCAGGACCAGAGTGTCGTTTTTGGCCGGGCAGCGGGTAATTTCGACGGTAAATCGAACAGCATCGGCAGTACGACGCTAAAAGACACTGACGGCCAGACAGATCAGACGGTTTCTATCGGCCTGATCTCTGTGGCTATTAATGTTGAGCGCAATCCGAACGATAAGAGTACCAAGGCAAATCTGCCCCCGGCGCTACAGAGGATTGGCCAGGCTATTGCCGACAAGCCGGTGGGGCCGCTGCGCATCTACCTGAGTATCGGCATCACTGGTTTAAGCATCATAGTGGCGCTGGTGACGCTGTATGCGGGTATTCGTAGCGCACTTATCGCCATCGGCCGTAACCCACTTAGTAAAAAGTCTATTTTCCGGGGCCTGCTGGAGATTATCCTGACAGGGTTCTTGATTTTAATAATTGGCCTGTTTGCGGTATATTTACTACTGAAGTTATAATGAACCCATTGCACATCTTTTCCCTGTTACGACCAACCTTGGTGGCACCAGACAAGCGAATCACTCGTCACCATAACTACGGTTATGCTTCCTCCCGATTCGCTCGCCCGGCACTCACCAAGGATGGCCTCACTTCGGTAAAAGATATACAATGAATTCAAACATGAAGGGGATGGGCAAAACGGCATGACGATCTGGTGGCTGGCATTTATAGTTGGTAGCCTGGCCGCGGTATTTGGTGGTTTTATTTGGATTGTGCTGTCGCTGCACCGTTTGCAGAACGGCAACACTGGCGGCAAGAAATCTGTCGGTGATTTGAACAAAGCCTACACTGACATCGCCGAAGAAGATGCTACGCACCTGTTCAACAAGGAATTCCGCGAGGAACTTCGCAATCGTGGCCGTTTGCGGTTCGAAAAGATTATTGATGAAAATGCCATGTTCCTGAAGCAGGATCTGGATATGACCATTTCGCAGCTGAACGATTATATGAAGCAGCAGATCTCGGCCAAGCTGGACGCCGAGTTTGCTGAATATGCCAAAGCCATGCACGAAGCGCAGGAGCTGGCGCTGAGCTCGTTGCAAAAGACGGCCCAAGAGGTGGAAACCCAGCGTTTGCAGCTGGCGGACGCGCTCAAGAAAGATGTTGCGGCCCGCGAGACTGCACTGCTAAAAGTCTACGAAGAAAACATGGCCAAGATTGTGGAGCACTACGTGCTGCTGTCGCTAGGCGACCAGTTCGACCTGAAGGCGCAGCTGCCGTACATAATTTCCCAAATGGAGGCCAATAAGGCTGACATCATGGAGGATATGCGTTTGTGAGCGAGCCAGCTGCTACGACGTATGTTTTGCCGTCAGTCCTGGTTACCAGGGCTGATTTGGCACGTGTAGTCCGCGAAGTGGAAGAAGTGGATAACGAGCTGGAGGCGCAGAAAGCGCGCAACCGTACCACGGGCAAAGCTGAAAAACATGCGCCTGCAACTAGTCGCCAGTTGGCTGACTTTTTGGAGCTGAATAAGCTGGACCTGACTGATGACCAGGGACGGATGCTGCTAAAAGAGCACCTGCGGGTCATGAAGGACGGTGCACCGATAATCCACATGACGTTTGCGGTCGAAGCCGACCCGGCCTCATTGCAACAGCTGGTAGCGTACCTGCGCAAGGAAATCCACCCGCAGGCCTTGCTGAGCGTTGGCCTGCAACCGTCGCTGGTTGGCGGGGCGTATGTGCGTACCCCCAACCATGTGCACGATTTCAGCGTTCGCGAGCTGCTTGCCGGTAAACGCGAAGTTATCATGCACGAACTGGAAGGTTTACTCTAATGGAAGCCGATAAGATGTTCAAAGAGCTGGTCGACAAGGGCCAACCGGTCGGTGAGATCATCGGTATAGATAGCTTTTTGATAAAAGTGCGGGGGCTGCAGCCGGCAAACGTCCATGCACTTATTCGCTTCGAGGACGGCAGCAAAGGCTACATACATCACGTCTACGAAGACTACGTGGTGGTGATGAAGCTGGGCACGACGGTGCTACGGATCGGTATGGTGTGCGTTATACAGCACAGCGAGCTGCTCACTAAGGTGGGCAAGAATTTCGTTGGGCGCGTAGTGAATATATTCGGCGAGCCGCTGGACGACAAGGGTCCTATAGAACCGGATGCGGTTTGGGATGTGTTCCACAACGCACCGATGTTGTACGAACGCAAGCTGCTCGACACGCAGCTGGAAACGGGCATAACGGTGCTTGACATTAACTATTCGCTGGTGCGCGGGCAGCGTATGGCGGTGCTGGGTGACGGTAAGGTTGGCAAAACGGCCATGACGACGCAGATCGCCATCAACCAGAAGAACACCGACATCACGGTTATATATGTGCTGATTGCCAAGCGCCAGCGCGACGTGGCGCAGCTGGTGGACCGCCTGGAAAAGAACGGTGCGCTGGAAAAAGCCATCATCATCGTGACGAATATGTTCGAATCGCTGGTGACGACGTATCTGGCACCGTATATTGGTGCGGCGCACGGTGAATATTTCTGGCAGCAATTAGCCATGGATACGCTGGTTATTTACGACGATTTGACCAGCCACGCCCAGGCGTACCGCGAAATTTCCTTGATCGCCGGTGTGTCTCCGGGGCGGGATAGCTACCCGGGCGACATGTTCTACACCCACTCAAGCCTTGTGGAGCGTGCGGGGCGGTTGGACCGCAATGGTGCTACGCAGACAATCCTGCCAATTATTTACGCACCGTCAGGTGATATTACTGCATACCTGCCAACGAACGTTATGTCTATGACGGATGGCCAGTGGATTTTGGATATGGCGATCTTTAAAGACACGATGCGGCCGGCCGTCAGTACCGGCCTAAGCGTGACGCGCGTGGGCGGTGTCGGACAGAACAAACGCCAAAAAGGTCTGGCTGCGACGCTGAACAAGACGCTGGCGGGCTACCGCGTAGCCGAAGAATACGCCCACTTTGGTACCGAACTTTCACCCGAAGCCCAGGCGGATTACGACAAAGGTAAGGCGTTGTTTCGCCTGATGAATCAGGATATTGGCGAAGGCTACAGCCTGATGGACCAACAGTTCTTGCTGGACCTGGTGCTGAACGCCAAGCCCGAAGAGCAGATTGATATCAAGAAGATGAAGGGGCTGGTAAAGGAGTATTCGGCAAAAGTTCAGGAAGACAAAGATATGAAAGGCAACTGGGACCAGTTGCGCGACGAGCTGAAAGCCCAGGTGGTTATCATCGACGAAAAGAAGGCGGCGGAAATCGCCAAAGCTGCCAAGGCCGCTGAGACCGCCGCTGCCAAAGCTGTAGCAGCAGAAGCTCCGGCTGAGGGTGGCAAAAAACCTGATGGCAAAGACGGCGACAAGAAATCCGATAAACCTGACGAAAAGAAAGATGACAAGTCGGATGATAAAAAGCCAGAGGCTGTCAAAACGGAAGAGAAATCCGATAAGCCAGCTGAACCGCCAAAAGACCAAAAGCCTGTCGAGCCCGTAGCTGCCGGGGAGGAAAAGAAGTAATGAGATTTGCAGCTGTGCAGCCCAGGGGAGAGCAGCCGGAGCGACGAATTTATTTCGGCGCGCCGCGCGTTGAGAGGGGATATTCCCCTCTCAAGGAGAGTTCATGAAGCGGCCGCTTGAGATTAAAGCCGAAGAAGCGTCGATGCGTACCATAGTGTCGCTGACCAGTGCGTTCGAAAGCCTGTCCAGTATGCAGATCACCAAAACCAAGGGCAAGGTGCTTATAAGCAACCAGTTCTTTGACGAAGTCTGGAACATCTACAAACAGATTCGTATGGATGTGATGTTCAACTTCGGCCGTGCCGTGGACGAAACGCCTATCGACAAGGAACTGCTCATCCTGATAACGGCGCAGGGTGGCCTGAGCGGCGATATCGACCAGCGGCTTATCAAGAAATTCCGCGAACACTACGACCCGGAAAAGAACGACATCATCGTTATCGGCCACCACGGTGCCGGGCAATTGGAACAGCTTAAAATTCGCATCAACCAGTATTTTGATATGCCCAAGAAAGATTTCATCAATATCGATCCGCTTATGAAAGAAATTAAAAAATACCGTGCCAGCCGCGTGTTTTACCAGAACTATATTTCGCTGACTCAGCAGGAAATCAAAGACCTGGACCTGAGCGAAGTGGTGAGCCGCATGGGTAAAATTGCCGACCTGGATACCGTGGACACTGAAAAAATCACCGAAAAAACGTATATATTCGAACCAAACGCCTATGCGGTGGCATCTCACCTGGAGACATCTATTTTGCGCCTGACGCTGACGCAGTTTATCTATGATAGCCGCCTGGCACAGTTGGCCAGCCGGTTCAAGGCTATGACTGCCGCCAAAGAGCGATCCATAGAAACAGCTAACGAACTGCACACGCAGTTCAGCCGGGCCAAGCGTGCGCTGGTGGATGTGCGCCTGAAGGAATCGCTGGCGGGGCTGAAAAAGATTCGAGCTGGTGGAGGTGGAGATTGAGATGAGCAAGGGAATAGTGCGGGTCCTGAAGGACCTGGTGATCAAGATTCAGTTTGACGACGACATGCCGGAACTGAACGAAATGGTGTATGTCGACAATAAGAACAAAACGCCGCTGCTGGTAAGTTCGCTGGAACACGGTGATATGGCGGTGTGTCTAAACATTGCGGGTGATAAAACAATCTTAAAGGGCGATGCAGTAACACGCAGCGGTCATAGCTTGGAAATTCCCGTGGGCGACCAGATGGTGGGCCGCGTGTGGGATGCTATGGGTCGTCCTATCGATGGCAAGCCGCAGTTGGATGATGCAACGCTGGCCAGTATGCCCAAACGCTCCATTTTCCGTCCCGAATTCCAGGAAACGAGCCTCAAAAACCGTCCGGATGAAATTCTGGAAACCGGCATCAAGGTGCTGGATTTCTTTACGCCGTTCGTGAAGGGCCGCAAGATCGGCATCGTGGGTGGTGCTGGTGTGGGCAAGACCGTACTGACCATGGAGATGATCAACAACGTGGCGGTGGGCGCTGGCGCGCTGTCTATCTTCGCCGGTATTGGTGAGCGCATTCGTGAGGGCCACGAACTGTACAAAACGCTGGAGGACAATGACTTGCTGAAGACCACGGCCATGTTCTTTGGCCAGATGAACGAAAACCCGGTACAGCGTTCGCTGATTGCACTTTCCGCCATTACGCTGGCCGAACATTTCCGCGATGACAAAAAGAAAGACATTCTGCTGTTCGCCGACAACATGTACCGGTACATCCAGGCGCGGAACGAGGTGTCGACCATCATCGACCAGACACCGGCCGAGGGTGGTTACCAGCCGACGATTTTCTCTGACGTAAAGGCCATGGAAGACCGCCTGACGACGAACAAAAACGGTTCTATTACGGCACTCCAGACCATCTACGTGCCAGCCGACGACCTTTCGGACCCTGCTGTGCAGATGATTCAGCACGAACTCGACAGCATCATCGTGTTGTCCCGTGCCGTGGCCGCGCAGGGTATTCGCCCGTCTGTCGACATTAACGCTTCCAGTTCATCGCTGATGACGCCGGAAATCGTGGGTGAGCGGCACTACATGCTCAACACCCGGGTGCTGGCTATTTTGCAGAAGTACAATTCGCTGAAGGGCATTATCGCCATTATTGGTGAGTCAGAATTGTCTGCCGAAGACCGCGACGACTACAACAAGGCCAAGAAACTGATCCAGTATTTTAGCCAGCAGTTTAACGTGATGGAAAAAATGACCGGCATCCCCGGCGAGCACCACACGCGTGAAGATACCCTGAACGGTATAGAGGAGATAATTGTCTAATGCCTAAGCGAACGCTGGCCAGTACTGGTGAAATAGTCGACGTTGAGCGGGCGCAGATGACCGACGAACAGCGCGCTATAGCTGACAGTAGTAAAGGCAAGCCGATCATGGCCGTGAAAGTCTATGCGCCGTTTCAGATGTATTTTGAAGGCGAGGCGTATAGCCTGACGGCAGTAAACGAAACGGGACCGTTCGACATTCTGCCGCACCACCATAATTTCTTGTGTATGCTGGTGCCGTGCGAGCTTATCATTACGACGCCAACTGAAGTTAAACGCGTGAAAATCTCTCGTGCGCTTATGCATGTGAAGGCCGAAAAAGTGACCGTCTTCGTGGATGTGTAGTACGCGCCACTAAACCATATCACTACATTAATCTCTTTTCCTACGATACTTTTGACCGCAAAAGTATCCAAAACTCCCCGGCCAAATCCATTCACGTGGTCGGCTGTTGTAAAGCATGACAACCGAACAGGACGACTCGTCGCAACTATGCTCCTCGGCATGTCCTGTCCGCTTCCTAACGGAAGGAGTTGTCATCTCTAGCAACAGACCGAGCCAGGCTCATTCCAATGGCCGGCACCACGAGGAAGACTTTTCACTATAAGGCCGGCCATCCGGAATGACCCCGGCGCGTGTGTTGTTGGAGCACAACAGGCCCGGCGAAGCCGGACAATCTGACTTGTTTGAGGAGGGTAGTCCCGACGAGTCGTCAGATTGGTTGTGGTACTAAACAACACCGCCCGAGTGTCATGGAGTTATGGCCGGGTGCTTTTGGTTACTTTTGGCAGCAAAAGTAACATCTAAGAATATGTAAGAGGTGGTGTTTAGTGGTTGGCGCTATTTAGTCGGTGACGAAATAGTCGTAGGCGAAGACCTGGTTTGCCGGAGCTGGTGTGGCCTGGCAAATGCTGAAGCTGCTGGTACTACGGTTCACATAAAACTGGTTTTGTCCGGCCGCCGCACCGATGGGTGAGACGATAACGTGCGGGGAACTGGTAAATGGCTTGTTGAATGTAACGGTCACGAAGCAACCGGCCGTAGGGCCGTTGCCCGTGTTCACATTTACTGTCCCGGTGGTATCGCTGCCGTTTACCGATGCGCTGCCGCCTGTGCCCAGCACGCTTTGATTGATTGATCGGCTTGGCGAAGCCCCGGTAAAGCCAATGTGGTTCGGCACCTCCAGAGTAGCGTTGCCACTCATTATCAGTTTGGTAACAGTGATCTGTCCGGCAGTGACCGGTCCACTAAATGCGGTGGAACCGCCCACATTCAGGCTGTTTTGTACGGTAACGGTACCTTGCAGCGTGGTATTCTGTGCTACCTGCAGGGTACTTATCTGCGTAGTCGCAAGGTTAGCGGTGTTGGAAACGGTTAGTTCCGGCACGGTAAATGCACTGCCCAGCTGTATGGTCCCAGCTACATTTAGGTTGCTGCGTATAAGCACCTGCCCAGAAAATATGGCGTTACCTTGTACCGTTAGTGTCTGCCCGGTGTCGCCTACGGTCGCATCGGAGTTCTCTAGCTGCTTCAGCGTATCCTGGTTGAGCGTTTGGGTTGCTACGGTGGGCGCTTTGGGGGCTTTTTTGCCATTCAAATAGCCTACGGTCGTGATCACGCCTGCAATGACTACCACGAGTACAAACAGCAGCAGATACACATTAAAGCGTTTAAAGAATGCCTTGAGCGCATTCGGCTTTTTGGGTGGTTTACCGTCGGCATCAGTCGCAGGGGTTGGCGCTGGTGCTTCTGCGCCTAGCTCCTCGTTAGTTTTTTCCAGCGCATCCTGCGGAACAGCCTGCTCGGTACTGGCGGCTGCTCCAGCTTTTTCTTCTGGTTTTTTATCTGGTTCCATCGGTGTTAGGGTATATGTCGCTCTCTATTCTTACGCTTATAGTAATAATACTAAACTTTATGCGTAGCTGCCAGAGGTAACCATGAACGGTTTGTCTTTTACCGAGGTTTCTAAGATAATAATACTCGTCTATGCGAAAACAAAAGGAGCTGGACGGTATTGGTTTGAGGGTAGCCTGGTATAAAGAGCTAGGTCTTCGCGTTGTCGGCTATCTGCGTACGGTTCGGGGCTTTTGGCTGCACTATATACAGCTCTATGTTGCACGGTACCGGCAGTATGGTTTGATTGCCGTACTTACGCTAATGGTTTCTGCCGGCTTTGTAGGGACGGCGACCGCTACGCAGACCTCCAGTTCGACGCACTATTCGGTAACCGAAACGCAATTCGGCACCGGTTCTTCGCTGCACGATTGTTCCACCAGCTACTGCGCCAAAACATCTACCGGTGACACCGCGGTTGGCAGCGCCAGCAGCGCGAACTACTCGGCGCAGCTAGGGTCAAACACCACCGACGAACCGCTGGTGGAGGTCACGGTTACAGGTGGTAACCAGGACCTGGGAACGGTAGACAGCACTGCTCCTGGCACTGCAATCATGCTTATAAAAGTGCGGGACTACCTGACGGACGGCTATGTTATGGAAATCACCGGCGCAGCGCCTAGCCAGGGCACACATACACTCAATACGCTGACTACTCCCAGCACTTCCCAACCTGGAGCGGAACAGTTCGGCATAAACATGGTGGCGAACAATAACCCGGCTATCGGTGCTAACCCGGTGCAGGTACCATCCGGCAGTACTAGCTTTGGCACAGTGGAGGATGATTATATAACGCCAGACCTGTTTAAATACGTAGAAGGTGATCCGGTTGCCTCTAGCTCGACTAGCAGTGGCGAAACCGACTACACTATGTCACTGATAATGAATGTGTCGCACGTGACCCCTGCCGGACACTATAGCGGCACTTATTCGGCTGTTGTTGTCCCTATGTACTAGTACCTGCAGCGAGGCTGTGGATAAACCACTTGTAGTTAAAAAAACTGCGTGTTACAATCCGCTCTGTACCCTATAAAACAAAAACAATCAGAAGGAGAATCTATACACATGTATAAACTTAAAGACGTAGCTAAGCGCGGTTCTGCGTTGGCTGGTGCAGTAGGTCTGCTGGCGGGAATTTGTAGTACCGCTTTGCCGGCGGTGACATCAGCCGATGCGCTGAACCCGCTGACCGAGCGTAGCTTGTCGCTATCTAGCTCGTCGCCAGGCTGGGCATTCACCGATGGTTCTGGTAACAGTACCTACGCTGGTCCAAACACCGGTACGAACGGTTTAAAAACCGGTAACACATTTAGCTTCCGGACGAGTTCTACTGCGACTATCAAGGCGTTTACGTTCCAGTATTGTACGTCTCCGGCTGGTCTCTGTGCTGCCCCTGGTAATGATACGCCTGAGGTGTATCAGACTTCACCTTTCGACGGTACTACGATAACGACTCCTCGTGGTGCTGATACTACTAGCACAAGCGACCTAGTCACTCATGTAGATAGTACGACAAACACCGAGGTTAGTGGTACGGGATATCAATCACTTACATCAGATGCTGGTGCCCTAACAACTGGTTCGGGCAACTCTGGCGGTGGTACAAGCGACACAGGTGACGCTTCCTACGGTGATGTAAAGCAAGTGCCTGATGCACAGGATACCGTCTCACCTTATGATGAATCCGCATTTGGCCATGCCGATAACTCAAACCATATTGCTGGTAACTTTGTGGTGCTTACCGGTTCCAAGGCGACCGGTTACGTGAATACATACAGTGGTGGCTGGACATTGTCTGCGTCGAACCAGGAAGAAGCGACGATTAACAGTGGTACGGGTGCTACTACCCGAACAGGGAAAGACAACATGTTAACCCTGACAAACTCTACAGGTGTGTCATTAGCTCCCGATGACTACGTTAAGATTATTTTCTTTGGTACTGACAAGAACTACATTACTAACCCAGGTCAGGGTGCATTCTTCGTGAAGATTAACGACTATGACGTCGATGGCAGCACCGGTGGTAGTACTAGTGCAGACATAAACCCGACCACCCCAAACAACACACATATTGTTGATGGTGGTGTAACGGTAGCGAACGTCATGAACGAATCCATCGAAATCCAGACGAAGGTACTGGAAACCATGGACTTCTCAGTTGGTACGGTTGACCCTGATACACTGACTGACGCCGAATTAAGCACGGCTACTGCCGCTCAAAGAACGGCACATGGTCAGTGTGATCCGATCTTAACCGGAATGGATCCAAGTGATCCGCATAACGTATTGACGATGGGTTATTCCGACGGTGAAAATTCGTTGCAGACGGACAACACCTTTGCAACCCACTCATACTGGCGTCTAAGTTCCAACTCTAGTGGTGGTGCTACGGTATACTATGCCGGCAACACACTAAGCAACACCGAAGGCGACAAGATTGCACCTATTGGAAACACAGCGGCTTTCCCCCTGACCGGTAGCGAGCAGTTCGGTCTTGCACTTGACAACGTACCGCAAGGTACCAATGCCAACGAACCGGTTAGCTATACATGGGCAGATACCCACAATAGCATTGACTACGAGTCTGGCGCAGACTCAAGCGCAGCTTCAGGTGGTGCAGCACTAGGTAGTGACTGGAACGCATCAAGTATAACTGGCGCACACGACCCTCAGCTGGCTCCTCTGGTGCCTACAGCGTCTTACGGTCTTGGCCAAGGTGGTATAAACAGCGCAGACAGTGGTGGTATTACCTCAAAATATGCTTACACGGTTACATCCCAGACGGTTCCAACCCCTATCGCGAGTGAGAGTACTCAGGTGGTGAACTGCGTGACCGGTAAGATGCGTTACATCGGTAACATCGCTGCTACGACCCCAGCTGGTATTTACACTACCAAGATCAACTACATCGCTTCTCCTCAGTACTAGGCACAGTTCCTAGCAAATATCACGCCACATAGTTTGGCAGGACAATAAAAGAGCCCGGACATAGTTCCGGGCTCTTTGTTAAGACATGCCTTAGTGGAAAAATCGTGTCAAAGCTGAGTTTTAGGGTTTTTGCTCGCAACCTATTGCATCGTTGCACTCTCCGGGGCTATGATTTAGGTGTAAGCATAAGGAGGTTATGAGTGGTGATACGACTTAGCTATTTTAGTAAGTTAAAGTTCAGTTTTACTTACAATAGGCGCTTTTTATATGGGCTGGTACTTATGGCTTCCTCAGTTTTTCCATTGTTCGTATCGGCTTCAACTACTTTGGCATCTGCAACTTTCTCCAATCATCCCATCTCCTCGACATACGAAAGCCCAAACAATGTGACGACCGCTGGCGGTTCGTTATGGTATCTAGAAAGTGATTCTTCCGGCGTGCAGTACACCATAGCTAATATGACCACCTCAGGTTCGGTGGC
>JAICKY010000020.1 GCA_025927655.1 Candidatus Saccharimonadota bacterium
AGCTTTTGTCGATGCGGTCTGCGACCGCCTCAACAAAAAGCCCAGGAAGATCCTGGGCTACAGCAGTGCGGTACAATTAGCTTACGAGAAAGGCATTATCTGAACGAGGTAGTGTCCTAACAATGGGCGGAATTTAGGCACTTGAGAACACCCAAATTATAGCATATAATACCTATTTATGCAAGATAATTTAGGAAACGTCAAATGCTTGTGCTTTGTATAGCGTAAAACGCTATTGGTACAGATGCCTCGCTTATGGGTGCAATTTACCGTGTGGGTTGTAATAGAGGTGGGGAACTGATATAATGAAGCCTAACGCCAATCGGAAAATCTCTAATTACAAAGTAAGGAACTGAATGATCTCAACCGAGAAGAAGACGAAAATTGTAACTGAGCTGCAAGCAGCTAAGAATGACACTGGCAGCGCTGCTGTACAGGTCGGTATTTTTACCGAGCGCATCAAGGAACTGACCGAGCATCTGAAGGTCAACAAGAAAGACTTTATGGCTCGCCGCGGACTGTTGCAGCTCGTAGGCAAGCGCAAGCGCTTGTTGCAATATATTGCTGCTAAAGATGGCCAGGCGTACTTGGACCTGATCAAGAAATTAGGCATTCGTCGCTAGAACCTTTTCAAGGAGTGCGCACTCCGGGCGATAGCCTCCAGTCCGCGCTCACCGTACCATAGTACGGCTCGCTTGCGGGCTTCGGCTTTCATCCCAAACTACACTATTTCTGAAAAATTTCCGATTAGTGCATAGACCAGGCGGCTCAAGAAATTGAGCTCCCGAGCTTGTGCACATTAACAGTTCTTTCTTACGTGGGTAGGGACCCAGATATATAGCTCGCTGACAGCACAAGCGAAAGAGCCGTATATTTGCACTCCGCCCAAGTAAAAACGAACAGAAAGCTTTGGTACAAACTTTGAGCCAAACAAGCAACAACACAACCATAAACCCCTACGGCAAAGACTTTGTGAAGGTCGAAACCGAATTCTGCGGCCGCCCGCTGACACTGGAGCTGAACCGCGTTGGTTTTCGCACTACCGCCTCTGTTCTGGTAACGTACGGCGAAACAGTCGTGCTCGGTACGGCTATGCTCGGCAAGCCGATTCCTGGCATGGATTATTTCCCGCTGAGTATCGATTACGAAGAAAAGTTTTATGCTGCGGGCAAGATTTCCGGTTCCCGGTTTATTAAGCGCGAAGGCAGGCCCAGCGACGAAGCGGTGCTGATTGGCCGGCTTATCGACCGCCCAATCCGCCCGCTGTGGCCAAAGGGCTACCGCAACGAAGTGCAGGGTGTGGCATCTGTTTTGAGCATGGACCCGTCATTCCGCCCGGATATGGTTGCGATGATCGCTATGTCCACCGCATTTATGCTGACCGGCGCGCCATTTGACGGCCCGGTTGCTGGTGTGCGCGTGGGAATCGACAAAGACGGTAAGTACCAGGCATTTATGAGTGCTGCCGAACTGGCCGAAAGCAAGCTGGACCTGGTCGTGGCTGGTACGAACGGCAAGGTGATGATGGTCGAGGCTGGCGCGCACGAAGCCACCGAAGACGAAGTTATCGCTGCCATGGAATTTGCCGTAAAGGCGATTGAGCCAGCCCTGAAATTGCAGCAGGAACTTGCTAAGAAAGTCGGCGTGATTGCCCAGGGATACGAACTGGATTTGCCGGACGAAGCCTTCCAAAAGGAAGTCGATGCCTGGGTGGAAGGCAAGCTGGGCGCTGACTTGCGCCTGCCGTATCCAGAGCGCAACGAACTGGTGAACAACCTGAAACAGCAGATGCACGACGAATTTGCCGCTAAAATCGGCGAGGAAGAATACAAAGCTTTGCGCGGCGAGTATGACGAAGCGTTGCAGCTGGCTATCCACAAAGATGTCCGCAACGGCATCGTAAAAGATGGTACGCGCCCGGATGGCCGCAAGCTGGACGAAATCCGCCCGCTTTCTACCGAAACCGGCCTGTTGCCGCGGGTGCACGGTTCCAGCTTGTTTACCCGTGGTATGACACAGGCTATGAACATCGTGACGCTGGCACCGCTCAGCTATGCACAGATGGTTGACACCATGGAAGTAACTGACGGTGAGCGCCGCTACATGCACCACTATAATGCGCCGGGCTACACCGTGGGCGAAGTTCGCCGCCTGGGTTCACCTGGCCGCCGCGAAATCGGCCACGGCTACCTGGCAGAACGTGCTTTGACGGCTGTTTTGCCGACCGAGGCTGAATTCCCCTACGCCATCCGCAGCGTGACCGAAATTATGTCCCAGAACGGCTCGACATCGATGGCCGCCACTTGTTCCAGCTGTTTGGCACTTATGGACGCCGGTGTGCCGTTGAAGGCCCCGGTTTCCGGTATCGCTATGGGCCTGATGGTCGACGGCGATAAATTCTACGTGCTTTCTGACATCGCTGACGCCGAAGACTTCGCCGGCGACATGGACTTCAAGGTTACGGGTACAGCCAAAGGTATTACGGCGCTCCAGATGGACATGAAAGTTCATGGTTTGCCGGTTGCGACGCTGAAATCAGCCCTGGAGCAGGGCAAGCAGGGCCGGGCGTTTATCCTTGACCACATGCTGAAGACGTTGGCCGAACCACGCACCGAGCTCAGCCCGTACGCACCACGCGTGGAGAGTATCACCATTAACCCGGACAAAATCCGCGAAGTGATCGGCAAGGGCGGCGAGACTATCCAGAAGATTACGGCTGAAACGGGTACCGAAATCGACATCAAAGACGATGGTACTATCATGATCTCCAGCCCGGACAAGACGCACATCGATGCGGCGATCCAGTGGATCAAGAGCATTACCGAAGACCCAGAAGTCGGTGCCATCTACTACGACAAACCAGTGGTGAGCGTGCTGGACTTTGGTGCATTCGTGCAGATTTTACCGGGGAAAGACGGCCTGGTACACGTTTCCGAAATTAGCGAAGAACGGGTTGAAAAACCAAGCGACAAGCTGAAAGAAGGCGACAAAGTTACGGTAAAACTGGTCGCCATCGACGACCGCGGCCGCCTGCAACTTTCCATGAAAGCTGCTGCCCGCGAGCTGGAAGGCAAAAAATAAGGAGATGAACCTGCAACAGCTCGACAAGTTCCATAAAACACGGATAGGTTATCTGGTGTTTGGGCTTGTCGAGCTTGCCATGAGCTATGGCTTCGCCAGCTGGGCGCTGGGCGATGGCAGCCTGTTGTGGTGGGCGATTGCGTTCGTGTTACTGTTCGGCGCTCTGCAAAACTTCGTTCACATACTATTGGTGCACCAAAGATGAGTGCCACGAAAACCAAGCAGCAACTGCTCGATGAGCTGAAGGAGCGGATCGATGCGGCAAACGTGACGCCGGAGCTAAAGGCACAGGCGACGCAGCTGGTTTTTGCCGATGGAAGCGCTGAAGCCGAGATTGTGTTTATAGGCGAAGCGCCGGGTAAAAACGAAGACGAGCAGGGGAAGCCATTCGTGGGCGCGGCGGGCAAATTCCTGAATGAGATGCTCGAAATGATTGGCCTGAAGCGGGCAGATATCTACATCACCAATATCGTAAAATATCGCCCGCCAAACAACCGCGATCCGGAACCAGCCGAGAAGGAAGCATGGCTACCATATCTGCAGCAACAGCTGGATATAATACAACCGAAATTGATTGTCACCCTAGGCAGGCACAGCATGGATGTGCTGCTGCCCGGGCTGAAAATCAGCCAAGTGCACGGACAGCCGAAGCGGTACCATGACAGAGTGTATCTGCCGCTGTTTCACCCGGCTGCCGCACTGTATAACGGCGGGATGCGCCAGACGCTTATCGATGATTTCGCGCTCATCCCGGCGATACTCAAGAAAATTTAAATTTTATTTCTGAAAAAGAAAGGAAATAACTAACTATGGATACCAAACCAAATAACGAAGGCAAACCTCCAAGGCAGAATAATCGTGGTCCCCGGCCCGAAGGGGGTCGCCCCTCGCGAAGCGGCAATCGCCCGCAAAACGGTGGTGGTCGCGGTCGCGGGCCGCAACAAGGCGGCCAGGATAATAATGGTGAACGCAAAGCTGGCATAAGCCGCGGTGCGGCCGTGCGTGCATTAAAGCGTACTCAGATGGACGCGCAGCGTATAGCGAACCAGTACATGGCTGCCCCGACCGACGAGAAGCGCCGTCCGAACTTTATCGACGACAGTCCGCGCCTGAAGGTTATCGGCCTTGGCGGTATGGACGGCGGCGGTTCTAAAAACATGATGCTGGTCGAATACGTAAACGACGCAGTCGTGCTGGATGCCGGTAACGACCTCGGTGTCGATCTGCCGGGCATTAACTACGGTATTGCCGACACCGCCTACATGGAAAGCATCAAGCACAAGATTCGTGCGTACGTAATCACTCATGGGCACCTGGACCACATCGGCGGCTTGCCGCACATCGTGCCAAAATACCCGGCACCGATTTACGGTTCGAAATTCACCATTGGCCGTGTCGAGGAAATCTTTGAAAACTTCGGCCTGCCAATGCCCGAAGGCTTTGAACTGCAAACCGTGACCATGAACGAAGACACCCACGAGCGTCTAAAAATCGGCGAATTCTTTGTGGAACTGGTGCGTATCACGCACTCTATTCCGGGTTCGACCTGCATTGTGCTCGATACACCAGTTGGCCGTATCATCAACACCGGCGATTTCCGGTTTGACCCCAACCCGCTCGACCATGAGCGCAGCGACCTTGAGCGTCTTGCCGAACTCGGCAACGAAGGCGTGCTCGCACTTTTGAGCGAGAGCACCACCGTCGAGCGCATGGGCCGCACACCGTCTGAAAGCACTATCGAACAGAGCTTTATCGACATTATGGACCAGGCTCCTGGCCGTATCTTCATCGGCCTGTTTAGTACGAACATGAACCGCGTACAGATGATCGTGAATGCTGCCGTGCACCACAACAAAAAGGTTGCCATGGACGGACGCAGCATGGTTTCTACGCTGGAGATGGCTGTCCGCAACGGATTTATGAAGATCCCTAAGGGCACCTTTGTGCCAATCGCCAGTGCCGCCAGCATGAAAGACGAAGAGCTGGTCGTAGTTTGTACTGGGTCGCAGGGTGAGCCAAGCAGCGCCTTGCAGCGTATGGCAAATGGCGAACACCGCCACATCAAGCTCAAAGAGCAAGATACCGTCATCCTTAGTTCTACCCCAATTCCAGAAAGCGGTAACGACGCACTGGTTGGCCAGATGGTCGACGGCCTGGTGCAAAAGGGCGTGCATGTGTTCGAAGCCCGCAATCACGATCTCGACAACGTCGGTCCATTGCACGTTTCTGGCCACGCCTCCCGAGACGAATATGCAGAGATGATCCAGCTTACAAAGCCGAAATTCTTCATCCCTATCTACGGCGCATACCGCGTTAAACAGCGTCACATCGACCTCGCGGTAGAGCAGGGAATTCCCCGCGCAAACACCGTGAACGCGCTGAACGGTGATGTCGTTGCGCTCACGCCGGACAAGATGGAGATTATCGGCCAGGTTCCGAGCGGCACGATTCTGGTTGATCAGACTGGTGCTGTAGTAAGCAACGTGGTGGTAAAAGACCGCGTGCTATTGGCCGAAGAAGGCTTGGTGGCGGTCGTCATCACTGTCGATAAAAAGAATGGCAACCTGCTGACCAGCCCGGATATCATTTCCCGCGGTTTCATTTATATGCGCGAGCAGGAAGAAATCATGAACGGCCTCCGCAACGAAGTTCGCCGCGCCGTACAGCAGCGTTTCAAGCGTGTCGATCTGGATAGGTTCAAGGCCGAACTGAAAGACCACATGACTCACTATCTGTTTGAGCAGACTCAGCGCAGCCCAATCGTGATCCCGGTCGTAAACGTCATCGGCGGCAAGACCGAGAGCGCCAAGACTGTCCACCAGAGCAAAACCAAGAGCGCCGAAGAAGTGGCTGCCGAACAGCAGGAGCGCTTCCTGAAGATGCGTGAACGCTTGCTTACTCAAGACGCTCGCGTTGATTAATCAAGCAGACTATAAGAAATTTTACGGCACTCATAAGGTTGAGGGGTCAAAATTGAAAGTGGATTTGTAGGTATTTTGATACAATATACTTGAAAGCAAATTCGAGAAAGAAACCACGATGGCAATACTGAATTACATTCCGCGCACTACGCAGTGGGCTATCAATAGCCTTATAGATGATATTCTGTTAATGACAGACAAGGCATATCCCGAAGACAGCGTACTTGATATCATCAAGGCTTATATACCCGGAGTTATGATCGTAGAAGATGATTTCGGTGGAGATTCTTCTACTCGTGGTGCAATCTTTAAAAAGAGTGACGAATTTGAGCGGCCGTTGATTGCTATACAAAAGAATCAGACCAAACAAGCTAAAACTTTTAGCTTGGCTCACGAGTTCGGTCATTACAGTCTAGGCCATCTTGGTGATGCGAATTTCATGATAGACAAAGAGACTTATGATGGTAGCGAGCATATGCAGAATGAAGCCGAAGCGCAATATTTTGCGGCCGCTTTGCTGATGCCTACAGAGAAATTCACTAAACTAGCCCCGTACTTGACAGTGTCTCAATTAGCTCGAAGGTTTGGTGTGTCGGAGTCTGCTGTACGTGTCCGAAAGGCATGGCTTGATGGCAGACGAACAGAAGCTCTATAAACGATTAGTTACTTCCGAGGTAGCTACGGTTGGACAGCGTGAGCTGTCTACGCCGGACGCAAAACTTGATAAAGAGGTTGCGGATATATTTACGCAAGCTAAAGGTCATCGTAATCTTCTTATTAATTTCTATATCTGCTACACGGTGGTCTTTACTATCTTTGTTCTTACATTGATAGGCGTGCAGGCGCATCTGCGTGTCGTTTGGCATAATTCTAATTTTGAGATTATCCCTGAATGGGCACTTAACTTATTGGTGGTTGGAATGTTCGGGCAGTTCATAGGGTTGCTGGCAATCGTGACCCAGCGGGTCTGGGACTTTACGCCGTTCTTTACTTATCGTAATCAGATGCGAGGTGTGCACCCTGATGATGAGGATAGCGCACATAAGTAGAATAATACTATTGACAAAAGCGCTAATGCTTGCTAGTATATACGTAGGCTAAAGAAAAACAAAAAGACTTTCTTACCAAAAAGCCTAAACCAAAACAAACAAATCGGAACCGTAAAAACGTTCCAACCAGGAACCTAAAAATTCCAAACCAGAAATCCTTAAAAAAGATTTCAAAACTAAGGTTACTCGTAAAAACAGTAATCTTCGTACCTTTCAGAAGAGACAAGAATCTACAAATTCTTTTCTTGCCCAAGGAACCGTAAGAAGTTCCTACAAATCTTGGAATGACAAACTCATTCCAAACAGTAAAGGTTGGCAAAAAACCAACCTTTACACCACCAGAACCCACAAGGTTCCGGTCACAACATACAATAAAAATACATCCTCCAAGGTCAACAAAACCAGGGGATGTATTTTTATAGATTGAGAGAAACCTGGGTTTCTCTCAGTACTGTTGTATACTCATAAGCAGTATGGAAAGCCAACAAATAGTTGACTATATTCGCCAAAACCTCCAGGCGGGCCACCCCGAAGCAAACATCAAAAGCCACATGCTGGCGAATGGTTGGACTCAGGGTAAGGTTGACGCAGCATTTAAGCAGTATCACAAGCAAAATGCCCCGGCACCAAAGTCGAAGTCAAAAGCAAAGACCAACCCGATCAAAAGAAAGCTGCAACAGCGGCCAAATTTGCGGAAACGTGCAAGATCGCGGCGGCTGAAAGCTGGCGTGGTTTTAGTGGTGGTTGTATTGGCGGCCGCTGCCATAATAGGGCATAGGAAACTAGCGAACCGCAAACAGCCGGTGGCCGTAGTGCCTGCGCAGGTACAAACGCCCGCGCAAAAGCAGTCGAGTGACATCATTAATATAGCTGGTGCCATAGACCAATACATGATTGCCAATAATAACGTACAGCCAAACATGGCAGTCGCAACACCGGATGGCGGGCTGCGGATCTGCGCTAATGTCTGCGATCCGACCGTCCCCGAAGTCAGTCCGCTTACCGTTTATAATCCAGTAAATGTGCACTTTGCCAGCTATAGTCCCGGGCTTGGCGTGCCTGATATCAGTGTAATGTATATTGTGCCTGGCGCGGAGTGCAAGGGTAAGCCGCCTATAGTGGCGCAAAGCTCTAATCCTCGTTCGATGGTCATTCTGTATGCGGTGGAAAGCGAGCCAACCATGAAACAGCGCTGCGCTCAGCTGTAAGCGCAAGTATTAATTGACGATTGTTGTAATTTTTGTTATAATATTGCTTATGCTTGAACAGCCACCTAAGATAGAACCTGCGGATAGCGAAACAGCCGGTTCGGCTGATCCTGCAAGTGAGCCAGAAGCGAGCACTTGGGCCGCCCTCGATGAAGCGTTGACTGCTCAAGGGTTGGCCTTCCGGAGTGGGGACCAAGCCGCAATGGATGCTGCAAACATACGCGTAACCGAAGCTCGCCGTGCATACGTGGCCAGTCTCCAGCAAGAGTAGACCATAAACTGATACAGAGGGTATAATAGAAATAACATGGCAAAAAAGAAAAAATCAGGAAAAAAGAAAGCCGCAGCGGTCGTAGAAAGAGGTGAGCGATCACCGTTTTGGGGCTATAGCGCGGCGGTTTTATTACTATTAGTAGCGTTATTCTTGCTGCTCGGCGGCCTCGGTACTGGCGGGGCCCTTCCGAAGGACCTGTTTGGTGCGGCATATTGGCTGTTCGGTTACGCTGCCTGGCTAACTCCAGTGGCACTGGTGTACTGGGGGGTTTATAAATTTAGCGCCGAAGATCACCGTGTGCCCGCCGGCAAGCTTTTCAGTATGTTTGCGCTGTTAACATTTGCGGCCAGCTGGTTTCAAACGGCATTTGCGACCAAGCTGGAAACCGGCACGGTGACCGGTGGTCATGGTGGCCAAATAGGTGGTGCTGTGGGCGGTATAATGCTGGCGCTGCTTGATAAAATCCCGGCTAGCTTGCTGTTTTTTGTGTTTACGGTGTTTGCGTTCTTTTTCGCGTTTGGCATATCGCCCAAAGTTCTGCTGAACTTGTTTAGCATGTTCCGTCATGAAAATGAAGAAGAGGAAGATGGGCTGGCGGGGCTGAAGAGCAAAGCAGCCGAAAACGGCTTCAAGCTAAACGAAGGCGTGCCTGTGGAGCACCACGGCGATCAGCGCGATCAGCCGGCTCCGCGCCTGAGCAGTCTGCGTAATACTGCCCAGAAGCTGGCCCCGCAGGAAAACCACGCCGCGCTCACCGCTGCAAGTGACCCTGACTGGAAATTCCCGGGTGTTGCGCTGCTTGACCAAAAGCAGGACAAGGCGGACGCCGGTAACGTAGAGGGCAATGCCCGCATTATTCGCGAGACATTTCAGAACTTCAACATTGATGTTGAAATGGAGGGGGCCAACATTGGCCCGCGTGTTACGCAGTATACGTTAAAGCCGCCAACTGGCGTTAAGCTAACTAAAATTACGGCACTGGAAAATAACCTGGCGCTCGACCTTGCCGCGACAAGTATTCGTATGGAAGCGCCAATTCCCGGTAAGCGTGCGGTGGGTATCGAAGTGCCGAACATCAAGGGTGCAACCGTACGCCTGAGCAGCATTTTGCAGACCCGTGATTGGACTGATGAAAAGAGCGCGCTAGCGTTCGCGATTGGTAAAGACATCGGTGGCCGGGCGGTTGTAGCGGACCTGGCAAAAATGCCGCACCTGCTGGTGGCCGGTCAGACTGGCTCCGGTAAGTCGGTTATGATCAACAACATCTTGACCAGCCTGCTGTACCGCAATACGCCATCAGAGCTGAAGCTGATTTTGGTCGACCCAAAGACAGTGGAACTTACGCCGTATAACGACATTCCGCACTTGTTGACGCCGGTCATTACGGAACCCGAGAAGTGTATATCCGCGCTGAAGTGGGCGGTGGCCGAAATGGAGCGCCGTTACCGCACATTGGCCGAAGTTAAAAAGCGCAACATTGGTGAATACAACGCACTGAAAACCGAGGAGGGTATGCCGTACATCGTGATCGTGATCGATGAGTTGGCCGACCTGATGATGATGGCTGCGCGTGACGTGGAAGCGTTGATCGTGCGTATTGCCCAAAAAGCCCGTGCCGTCGGTATCCACCTGATCTTGGCTACCCAGCGTCCGTCTGTAGATGTTATTACCGGTTTGATCAAAGCGAACGTGCCGGCGCGTATCGCCTTTACCACTGCTAGCCAGGTGGATAGCCGGACTATCATCGACCAAATGGGAGCGGAGAAGCTGCTGGGCCGCGGCGACATGCTGCTGCTGACCAGCGATATGCCGAAACCAAAGCGTGTCCAGGCAGCATTTATTAGCGACGATGAAACGGTGAAGGTGACCCAGTTTATAACTGAACAGCGCGCTCCGGATTACAACGACGAAGTCGTGAGCCAGCCAGTTGTGATCGGTAAGGGCGGCGTGGTTGCTGATATGGGTGGCAGCAGCGATGCCGACGATGACATGTTCCGTGATGCAGTGCGCGTGGTGATCGAAAACAAGAAAGCTTCGACTTCGCTGTTGCAGCGCCGCTTGCGCATTGGCTACGGCCGTGCAGCTCGCTTAATCGAGGAAATGGAAGAGCAAGGCATAATTGGAGCAGCAGATGGTTCCCGCCCGCGAGAAGTGCTGGTGAGCAGCTTGGACCAGGTATTTGGCGGCGATGGCGCTGGTTCAGAAGTGGCCGGTGCCGACGAAACCATCCAGGATATATATCCGGCGCAGTAAACCGCCTAGCGGCGGCACTCAAGAGTGCCGCATATTTGTAAAAATATCTTCAGTAATCTTTACAACGGCACATTTACAGGGGTAAGTGTGGAAGTTTTAGCTACAGAAAATAGTGGTAACAGGGAAGCGTTTGAGCACTAAATGTATTGCATCCTGCTTGTACTTTTCCTGTAAGCGTTCTAACATGTTGATAAAACAAACAGCCGAAATGGGGGATGCAGTGGCTATCGAACTTATTACTCCGAGAGACGGTAATAAGCGACATAGTTCACTGCTTCCACCAGGCGAAAGATTTGTATACGACAACAAAGCTCCGAACGAAATCGTTCGGAGCTTATAGATATGTTGACTAACAGGGGTGAATAGGATAGAATAAGCAAGTACTATCAACTCAGCCTGTGTCCCTAGTGAGCATGGGCTGTCCGGGGCGAAGGGCTGGTGCAAGGCTCTAGGAAGCCGCGAGAGCCGAAGTGAGCGGTATTTATAATACTGTGAACGTAGGATCGGAGCGAACTGACAACGAGAATTGTGCTAGCCTTGCAACCTGGTAACCAAAGGAGTTACTAAATGCAATACGAAATTGCTATCCTTTATGATCCCGATCTGGAAGTGGATCTGGAAAAGGCAACCAGCCGCGTCGAGAAAATCTTGACCGACAACGGTGCTACCATCAAAAACACTGATAACTGGGGCAAGCGCAAGCTGGCTTACACTATCAAAAAGCACGACATGGCTATCTATGTGTTCTACACGGTAGAAATGCCCGGTGCGAACGTTCAGAAGCTGGAAAGCATCCTGAACATTACCGACGAAGTGATCCGTTTCCTGATCACCAAGCCAGACCTCAAAGCTATCGCTAAGGCAGAAGCTGCTAAGGCCCTCAAGGCTGAGCAGGCTGCCAAGCGTGGCGACGCTGGCGACGACAAAGAAGAAGACGAAGAGTAGGCTTGACGAGTCCGGTCTTCGGGCGTAATTTGAGGATACAAATTAATAGCGAACATAGTTTTCGCAGGGAAGGGAGTTGCCACATGGCACGTAGTTTTAACCAAGTAGTTCTAATGGGGAATCTGACCCGCGACCCAGAGCTTCGCGCAACGCCGAACGGTCAGCAGGTATGTAGCTTTAGCCTTGCGCTAAATCGCAGCTACAAAGGTGCTGATGGTAACTGGCAAGAAGTTACTGACTACATCGATATAGTTGCCTGGGGGCCGCTAGGCGAGCGCGTAGCGCAGTACCTGTCTAAAGGTCGCCCATGCCTGGTAAATGGCCGTTTGCAGAGCCGCAGCTGGGAGCAGGAAGGTCAGAAACGAAGCAAGGTGGAAGTCGTGGCGCAGGATGTAACATTCCTGGGCGGCGCAGGCGGTGATGGTGGCGGCCAAAGTGGTGGCTACCAGGGTGGAAGCTCGAACAGCGGTTCCAGCAAGCCCACACCAAGCAAGAAGCAAGATGATGTCGTTATCGAGGATATCGGCGACGAGCCAATCAACCTGGACGACATCCCGTTTTAAGTAAAGGATTTAACCAATGGCAAAGATTTTTAAGCACCGAACAGACGTAGCTTATTTTGACTACAAGGATTTCAAGACCTTGCAGCGCTACGTAAACCAGTACGGCCAGATTGAAACTCGCAAGAAGAGTGGCCTGACCGAGAGCCAGCAGCGACACTTGAGTGTTGCTATTAAGCGCGCTCGGCACATCGCACTTTTGCCCTTCGTGGCAAAAGCCTAGCCAGAACTGTATAGAGTGCGCCCTGTGGCAGGATCGCCTCTAGTCCGCGCTCACGGTATTACAATACCGCTCCCTTGCGGGCTTCAGCGTTCCTACCGCATTGCATCACTCTATACAGTTCTGAGACAATGAAGGGGTGGAAAACCAATCACCGTTTTTGAGGATGCAGCAGGTGGAGCGATTGCTGAAGGGCGTACTGCGTGCATTTGATATGGACACGTTAGAGCAGGGCGAAAAGAAGGCGGCGGCACATATTCGCCGCTTAATGGTGGACGCCCGGCTGGATATCCGTGACTATGAACTCAGTGAAACTCGTGCCGAACAGCTGAAATGCGCTGCGGCCGCCCGCAAACGCCTAGACAAATTGCAAGCGAACATCCTGCTGACCGGTTCGGTATTCGGACCGGCAGATACGGCGCAACTGAGTGCTGAACTAGAGCGCATTTCGGCGAGTTTGGTTTAGGGGAGGATGCCATGAACGTGCCAGAGATTATAGAATTATTATTGAACCGGATGAACACTCGCAACCAGTTCGTGGGCGGTACATTTGCAGCCTTTGGCGGTACGGCGGGTACTATGCAAATGTTGCAGAAAGACGCGAATGCGGCAATCATGCTGTGGCGCGAAAAACACGATACGACCGGCCTGCGGCAATTAGCATCAACATTGCATGCCTACAGTAGTTTGACCGACCCAGAATATGAACAGATAATGGAAGCATTAGACGGAGAGAAATAACATGGCTTTATCGATAACCAATTTGAAAAAAGGTGTGCTGTTCCAAATGGACGGTATTCCATATCGTGTCGTGGATTATAACCAGAAGGTGATGGGCCGCGGTGGTTCTATCGTGAACGTGCGCATAAAAAGCGTGCTGGACGGCAAAGTACTCGACAAGACGTTCAAAGGCAACGAAACGGTGGATAGTGCCAGCGTAACCAACCAAACTGCGCAGTATCTGTACAGTGATGGCGCAACGTTCTACTTCATGAACCCGGAGAGTTTTGAGCAGTTTGAACTTTCCAGCGACATGGTTGGCGACGGTGCTGGCTATATGAAGGAAGGTGATGAGATCCAGCTGCAATTTTTTGACGGCCGGGTCATAAACGTCGAACTTCCTAAAAACGTCCCGCTGCTGGTGACCTACACCGAAGACGCGGTCAAAGGCGATACTTCTGGGGCAATCCAAAAGGATGCGACCCTGGAAACGGGCATTACCATTAAGGTTCCGGCGTTCATTAAGCAGGGTGATCTTATTTCGGTCGATACCGCCACTGGTGCTTACCGCGAGCGCGTGAAGGAATAGTTTCGCCTGCATGAAACAACGGCTTGATGTGGCGATGGCAGAACGGGGGCTCGTTTCGAGCCGCTCTCAAGCAGAGAGTTATGTGCGATTAAAACAGGTAACAGTGAATGGCCGAGAGGCCGCAAAGGCTGGTCAGTTGGTGTCTGAGGCTGACGAAATTATACTGGCTGCTGGTGAGCAATATGTTGGCAGGGCAGCGCTGAAACTAAAAAGTGCAGCCGAAATATTCAAGCTGGATTTTAACGGTAAAACGGTGTTGGACGTGGGCAGCAGCACGGGCGGTTTTACGCAGTATGCACTGATGCACGGTGCGGCAAAAGTGATTGCCGTAGACGTCGGCACCGACCAATTGCACCCATCCTTGCGCGGCGATACACGAATTGAGCTCCACGAAAAAACTGACATCCGTGATTTTACTACTCGCGACCATATCGATATGGTGGTGGGCGATGTGTCGTTTATATCACTCCGAGAAATTCTGCCGCATGTGATGACGCTGGTTGACGCTAAGACAGACATCGTTGCCATGGTAAAACCACAGTTCGAAGCGGGGCAAAGCAGCCTGAAGCACAAAGGCGTTATAAAGAATGACAAAATGCGCCGTGACATCCTAAAAGATTTCGAGGCGTGGGCGGTAAAGTGCTTTAGGATTACCGATAAGGCTGATTCTGGTGTGGCGGGCAGCAAAGGCAACGTGGAACGCTTCTACCTGCTGCGTAAGCTTGGCTGAGCCGCTGGACTTTTGGCTGCAATTCGCCTCCCGGCGGAGAACAGGCTACGCTCATAGTCTGAAGACAAACCCTGCTCGTATAAGCGTACCGCAGGTAAGGGTTTTTCTGTGCCCCTTGGCCCTAACGGGCCTGGCGGAGCACTACTTTTCCGGTCTGCAGGCCGAGCATCTGTGCCAGCTATCGTTTTTCGGTTTGTTTCCGAAGTCAGGGGCGATACTCTACAATTAAACATATGCAATATTTTCCGAGCCGCCAGGTGGCCGGGTCGTTACTGGCCGATGAACTCGAAGCTAAATACCGCTTCGAGGACTGCGCTATCGTCTGCTTAAGTGATGGTGCGGTAATGGTCGGTGCGCAGATTGCCATGCGGTTGCACTGCGTGCTCAGTATGCTTCTGACCTCTTCGATTAAACTACAAAGCGAGCCCGAGGTGCTGGCAGAAATAAACCATCTTGGCGGCATAACCTACAACAACATGTATTCGGCTGGCGAGCTCGAGGACATACGGGCAGAGAACTTCAATTATATCGAACAGCAAAAGCTGGAAAAGATGTTTGAGATGAACAAACTGCTCGGGCAGGGAGGCATTATCAACAAAGACCTGTTGCAGGGACGGAATGTAATTGTCGTGTCGGATGGGTTGGCCAATGGGCTTTCGCTGCATGTCGTGGCTGATTATTTGAAGCCAATTAAAATTCAAAAGTTGATAATGGTGGCACCGTTCGCTAGTGTGAGTGCGGTGGACCAGATGCACATTCTGGCCGATGAGATTTTATGCCTGAATGTGCTGGAGGAAGTCATATCGGTTGACCATTATTACGAAGACAACACCAGGCCGCCGCACGAGAAAATCGTGCAGATTATCGAAGACATCATCCTGCACTGGAAATAAGAATTGATACTTTTGATCGCAAAAGTATCCAAAACTCCCCGGCCAAACTCCATGACACTCGGGCAGTGTTGTCAAAGGTCACAACCAATTTGATGACTCGTCGGAACTATCCTCCTCAAACAAATCAAATTGTCCGACTGCGTCGGGTATATTGTGACTTTACAACACATGCGCCGGGGTCATTCCGAATGGCCGGTACCTAGAGGTAATTCTGAGGGCGTTGGGGTGGGAAGAGCAGCCCGAGATTTTGGCTTTGCCAAAACACGGCGCGATGAGGCACCCGCAAGCGGGTGCCTCATCGCGCTACAAAAAGTTGCGGAGGGTGGTTTCGTCGATGATGGTGGCGAAAGACTGCTCGGTTTTTATCTGACCTTTGCGTTCCAGCTCGGACAGGGCGCGGCTGGTGGTTTCGCGGGTGGCGCTTATAGAACTGGCAATATCCTGATGTTTGAGAGGCACTGTTATGCGTGTGCCGCTAGGAGTTTTTTGGCCGAATCGTTGGCCGGTGGTAAGCAGGAACGAAATGAGTCGTTCTCGTACGGTGCGGTATTCGAGTGTCATGATCCGTTCGGAGTGCAGGCGGTACATGTCGGTGAGCATGTCGATAACGGGCAGAGAAGTCTCGGGGTTTTCTCGTACGAACTCAGTGAAACCGGCGCGTGGGACAACCCAAGCGGTAGTTGGCGCTAGCGCGGCGTAGATGATATGACGATCTTCCCCCGTTATAGCCCACGTTAAACCGAGTAGTTCACCAGTTTTACGGATGATAAGCAGGTTTTCCTCACCATATTTGGTGATGTCGTAGGCCTTTACTAGGCCCTGTTCCAGATAAAAGATGCCTGGAGGAGATTCACCTGGCCGAATAATGAACTCACCTTTTGAGTACGTCAACTTCGTACCACTGTGGAAAAAGTTGACGAGTGCACGCATTTGATTAGCGTTCGCCAGCATGGTTCTATTATCCCATAAACACTTCTCGCGGTCCAGAGCGAGTGTGATAAATATCATTTGCCGGCTGTGATTAAGCTAACTGCCCCTCAAACCTGCAGGGTGGCATACTATAACAGTACAAGGCGAGCTGCCAGCAGGCTGCAGCCTTGAGGAGGACGGACATGGTAAGTTTGCAACAGGTAGAGGAGCAACTGAAGCATGTTGGTTGCAACTTCAAACTGTGGGGGCGGACAGAGGTACGCGAGCTCAGCAACGTGCTGATGCCCGAAGAGATAATCGCCCAGGCGACAAACGGATCGTACGAAGGCGGCTTTGCGCTGCTATGTGTCACCAATTACCGCGTTTTATTAATCGATCGCAAACCCATGCTGCTGACCATAGAAGATTTGCGCTACGACATGATAGCCGAAGTTGACTATCACAATAGGCTATTCGGCGCGACAGTGCGGATCTTTACTCCGAACCGTAACCTGGTGTTTAACAGCTGGAGCAGCGTGCGATTGCGTAAGTGCGTGAACTACACGCAGCAGCGTGTCATGGAGATCCGCCAGCATGGTATGGTGGCACTGCAGCAAATGCAGACCCAAATCAATGGCATACCGTCGCTGCAATCAAATACGAATCTACAACTTGCGCAGAATCAGCCGGGCAGATCACCGTACAATCCGACAATGAATCCATACACCAAAACGCCGATATTGACGCGCCGTCGGCGGTTCCCGAGCCTATACTAAACTAGTATGAGAGAACCGAGATAGGTTCTCTCATCGCGCCGGGTTTTGCATGAGCAAAACTCGGGCTGCTCTTTCCTGGGAAGTTTATAAAATAATCCCGGAATGAATCCGTGATCATTTTAAATTTATTCAATTGAAACGATCAGGCTACTTAGAAACGTTGAATTTGAATTCAACCACGTCGTCCGGGCTCATCACGTAGGTTTTGCCTTCGGTGCGGAGTTTGCCGGCGGCGCGTGCGGCGCTCAAAGAACCGGTTGATATCAAATCGTTATAATCCACGACATCCGCAGCGATGAACCCACGTTCGAAATCGCCATGGATTACTCCGGCTGCCTGCGGTGCAGTGCTGCCTTGTTTTATGGTCCAGGCGCGGACCTCTTTGTCACCGGCGGTCAGATAGCTTTGCAGCCCCAGTGTTTCATATGCGGCATGAATAAGCTGATGCAAACCAGACTCGGTCTGTCCGTAGCTTTCTAGTAGCTCGGTCCGGTCTTCGGCATCCAGGCTGCGCAGTTCGTCTTCCAGCTTGGCGCATATGAACAACGGTTGAGCCGGCGCAACCAGTTCGCGCAATTTTGTGTGCAAAGCCTGGTCGCTCAGGCCCGCTTCGTCCACGTTGAACACATAGATAACTGGTTTGGCGGTCAGCAGGAATAAATCCTGTAGCGCCGACAGGCCAATATCCGGCTGGCTCCACACTGGTTTGCCGCTGTCGAGCAGACTGTGTACTTGTTGCAGTGCTTCGTATTCTGGTTTTAGTTTTGGGTTGGCCCGGGATTCTTTTTCTAGACGGGGCAGGCGCTTGGCAACCGTTTGCAGGTCGGCCAGGATTAGTTCTGTATTGATAATTTCAATGTCGTGCGCAGGGTCGTGCTGGCCGGTTGCTTCGTCGGTAACCACGTTAGGGTCGCCGAACGCACGCACGACCTGCACGATGGCATTAGTGGCGCGTATGTGGCTCAAAAACTGGTTACCCAAACCTTCGCCGGTAGAAGCGCCCTTAACCAGCCCGGCAACATCTACGAATGTGACAGTGGCAGGTTTAATGGGCGCATTGCTGTATAGCTCGCTCAGCTTTTGCAGCCGCACATCTGGCACGGGCACGATGCCGGTATTTGGTTCGATGGTGGCAAACGGATAATTGGCTGCCAGAACCTGCGAATCGGTCAGCGCGTTAAACAGGGTGGATTTACCTACATTCGGCAATCCGACGATAGCTATACTTAACATTTAAATCAGTCCTTTCTTCATTTTCCAGATAGCTTGCGAAGATTGAATTTCCATTATCATTTATGGGTTCGCCATCGGGTGTAGCTAACAAAGGGATACGCCCCCAAATGCTAACCTCTTGTTTTGTCGCTACAATCTTGGTTACAACTTTCTTAATTATGGCTTTCTTATCTGTAAAACTCAAGTTATCAACACGTTTTACTGTTCCGTCAAAATACTGCTAACAACTGCTGGTTAGTATAGGCTATTATTACTTACTGGATTACCAGTACGGGCTTTACCGCAAACCCACTCAGCCAAACCCGCTACAGGTTCTTATTCGCGCTATTGTCACGGGTATTATTTGAGATAACGAAAAGAGAAGTTATACAAAAACAAAGGATTTATTCATGGCAATTAAAAATAGCGTGGGAAGACCCACCAAGATGGACATTAGAACATTAGTGAAGTCGGCGGACGCTTTGCGTAACAACTACACCGTAACCATGCTTGTAAGTGGGCGAAAATATCAAGAGGACACCTATTACTGCCATATGAATGATGATATGGGGTTTGCAGCTAAGATGAACTATGCGGTAGAGTGTCGCAACAAAGTATCATTTAATTTTCGTACAATCTAGCAGCTCAACTAGTAGCTTTGTGCACCATTTCAATGAACAGCGTCAGATAATTTGGCTGACCCACATGCACTTCAAACCAATAACTGGCGCAAGCCGGTTATTTCTTGTCTGCCTCTGAAACAGATAATTTGGTTTGCTTTTTACGAAAAATGGCGTTGATATGTCAAAAATCCACAAAAATTATCCATAGCGATACTCTTGGTAAAATTTAGCGTTTGGATGAACGGGCTTTAGCCGCTTTCTGGAATTATGGAGGGGGGTCTATGGGCGGTTCCTTGAGGGAGGTTGGATAAAAGCTGTCTAGTGGAACGCAGAACCCAAAAATTCCGGAATATATTAGGACACCCCCTCTAAAAACTCAGATACAGTGAGGGTATGCAGAAGCAGAAGAGATTCAAGGGTTTGAGCGACGCGGAGCGGAGCGAAATAAGTATTCTCAGGAAAAGAGGTTGTGGTG
>JAICKY010000005.1 GCA_025927655.1 Candidatus Saccharimonadota bacterium
ACCGGTTCTGGTTGGCAATGAGGAAGTCCCGGTACAAGTTCAGGTTGCATTTTTGTTTTTGAGCCATAAATCTATTCCTTTCGGAATAGATTGTGAGCCTAACGGCTCACTGGCTCAAGGGAAACGCGTAGTTTCTGACATAAAGTAATACAGTGAAGCAACGTATGTGATATTCTTTTCTTAAGGATAACTGAATATGAGCAGCCCCACCGAGACCAAACGCTTCTACTATACCCATGCTAAGCAGTACAAGACTATAGCGATATTGGGGCTGTTCTGGGCCGTCACTTTCTTATACGGAATAATGCTTCGAAATCGTACCCTAGGTGTGACATTCATGTTTATGTCGCTCATATACCCACTGGTTATCTTGATGTCGTATTTGCAAGACCTGAAGTCCTTGAACTATGCCGACGTGACAGAGGAAGGGATACTAACTACGAATTTAGGTTTGTTCCATAAAATGACGCGCTGGGCTGAAATAGAGTCAATGGCTGTGGTGATCATAAACGGAGCAGAGACCATCGGGGTTAACTTCCTGCCAGAATATAAGCGGCATGGTGTTGCTGCAAGCACGAGTATGCGGATATCGGGATACCAAGGTTTGCTTAGACAAGGTGTTGCCACCGATGGTCAAACATTCACCGACTGGGCTAATGAGCATTTCATACGATCATCATCAAAAGGTTCGAAAAGAACCAAGGCTGAACGGCAAGCAGTGAAAGCAGAACCTGTACAAATAAAGCAGTCGTTCAAAATTAGTGACCTCTGGAGCAAGCCGTACGCCACCGCTTGGGTCGGGGCATTACTAGTATGCGATATTCTAGCGGGTATGTTGAGACACGATTATCACGTCCTGAGCTCAATATTTAGTGTGGCTGGAATAATTTCGACGGGCATGGCCGGAGCAAGCCTAATTCGTTTCCGACGTGTGTCGGATGAAGCGCATGAGCGCCAGAAGGCTAAGAAGCCGAACGACTGGTCAAACTTGACTTAAGCTAATGGAAAACACAAAGCGGCAAACATCCAAAGGGTCCGGTACTAACGCAGCCAGCACGCGACCCATCAACTACTCCGCCCTAACAGAGCATCGCGTAATACTGAGGATATGGTTTGGTGTTATATTTGCCGGCTTGTTTATGTTTTTCGCCCTGTTGGTGCTTTCGTACTTTATGCTGAATGCGCCGAGCATAGTTCACGACACTATAAGGTATAGGAGATGGGAAGGCACGCTCGGAATCGGTGAGCTAGGCGGGATAGGCGTGGCGGTAGCGGCACTTCTTAGATACAAGACGGTCAAGAACAAGTACAATGTGCAGGTCTTCAACCAACTTGTCGCAGACAACGGCTGGAACAAACAAAAAAAGTTCGGTATTGAAAAGGTTGCCAGTATTCTCTTAGGCACCGGCGAATCTTACGAGCAAGGATTTGGTTTTGAAGGTAGCTATAATGGTCAATCTTTTAGTTGCCTTATATTTGAATACCTTGAACAGGATTCCGACACGAAGCGCTACATTTGTCTCAGCTTTAAACTGCCAAAATCTTATCCAATGATAATCATCGACAATAAGCTCAATGACCATAGGTACTGGCGTCACGATAGCAATTTGCCTGACCGCATTCCCAGCGGCGTCAGGGTAAAACTAGAGGGTGATTTCGACAATTATTTCCGAATCAGTACGACAAGAGGCAACGAGCAAGAAACTCTAGAAGTCCTTACTCCTGAATTTATGGCAGCTCTCGAAGACACTGCAGCAAATAAGGTCGATATAGAAATTAGTAATAAGAACCTGTTCTTAATATACGAAGCTGATAACTATTCGAAGCATAACCTTATGTCCTTATTCACGATGGCTGACGTTGTGAACGCTAAACTTCACCGGCTTTCAAGAACTTGGATGGCTTCGAGTAAGAGTGCAGAAGGAGCCATGGCAGACACTGCCGATGCGGCACGGCACAAACTCATTTTCAGGTCAGACATCGTAAGCTTCATAGTGTTCCTTCTAACCTTTGTGGCATTTGTAGTTCTCATGATTTCACACATTAAGGATGAGCCGCCCTGCACTCCGACAACTCCCTGTTACCAATCTGGCGGTGTCTATACAGGTCCTTAGACACCCTTAAAACTATTAGTTCGTCGACTCGTCAATTATTCGGAAATGTTCTGGTGAAATAGTTTTCATCATATCTAACATTTCGACTACAGCTCTCTTCGTGCCAGTGACTAACGCTGGGTCAAAGCCTGAACCGGTTATATGCGACTGGTCATTTATGAACTTATATATAGAGTCAAGCTTATTTTTGTCATATCCGAGTTGCTTAAGTGCCGCTATCTTCATATATGCTGTTTGCCCGTTAGGTACGCTAAACATTGTGAAGGTGTCCCATACCTTACGCGTAATATTTGGTATCGGATAGGCTTTCGCAATTGAGTCGTCTTGAGAGTCGCGCAATTCTGGTTGTCCTTTCCAACGTAGCCGAGTGTCAAGCTTGCGTTAATGCTGGCTGTAAATACCCACGCCTCGTTGGCTTCTGGCAAGGCAACGGCAAGGGCAACCGATACAGGCGCTACAGATGTCGGTGTAAGGAATGCGGCTGCATGCTTGGGCTGCGACAAGAATCTTTACATGAGGCAGTGAGTGAAGAACTTGCACAGATGAATCTGTCTACAACGCAGCAGGACAAGCTAAGGGAGACTCTTCGCAAAGTATGGAGGTCGCACGAGAAGACACTCATTGAGCGTGCCTACATTGCCGATGGCAGAGTAAATGTACTTAAAGACCGCAAAGCGAAAATGCTGGATAGCCTAGTAGACAATCCGGAGCTAAAAGAGGACATAAGGGAGCGAATAGAAGCGACCAAACTTGAAATAGTCGAAGCTGAAAAAGCCGCAGCTGAAGCCCATGACTTTGAAAAAGACTTCGATGAATTCATCTCCTTTGCTTTTGATTTCATGGACAACAAAGAGGTCAAGTGGTGGGAGTTAGATAAACAAACGCTAGTAGTTTATAAACAAATTGTTTTTCCGGGTGGAATACAGGTCACGCCAAATAAAAAAGTTTATATACCAAAAATTAGCCCGATTTACACCTTTAAAAACCAAAAAACGCCCCAAAATGAGGCGATTTTCGGTCAAATTACTGATACTGGAGGTGCAGCGCACAGATAATTTACACTCCTTAGTGGAAGAAATGGAGCGTTGGAGGGGTATTATCGGTGATAAGTATCTTGCACATAAACAGCCAGAACGAAGTTACTACGCTTAGTATATTCCTTGTAGGGTTAGCACTCTATGTACAATATGGGCATGCACATAAGCGAAGAGCGGCTGACTGCGTGGAAAAAGGCATTTGCTAAGTCAGGAATAAAGTATGAAACTGACGATGAATATAAAGAAGCCATATTTAACCTTGTTGGTTATTTTGAAACACTTATAGAAATGGATAAGCAACAGAAAGCTGACTCTTCAAACGCCAAACCAGACTTAAACTAACCGTATACAAAAATTATACTCACCTTGTCTTATAGATGAAATAAGGTGATAATTGACCCATGCCTGACAAAACTGTATTTACCTGCGACCTTTTTGAATTAAACGTTGTAGACCACAAGCTGAAGTGTGTTTTTAAATCGGGCAATATCGCTAATACCTTTATGCAGACTGAGCTATTCTCAAAGCTGCTCAGTGCCTACACCACGGATAATGATGGTGTTTGGCAACCAGGTAGCAGAACTGACTTTGAAATTGTGGGCTGGCCTAAGCATTTAAGTTGGCAACGAACTGGCGAGAAGAGTGTTGAGGCGACTACAAGTGATACCGAGGCTATAGACGCATACCAATACGGCGAAATATTGGAGAAGTCGCTTTATAATTTATTGACACGCACAGAAGAAGCTGACGGGGGCAGCTATTATCATTTCTCTATCGCTAACAAGAATGAAGTATACGAATATAGCTTTAATGATAGAGCCAGAGTAATAGGTGCGCTTTGTGTTTTGTTTGATTTGAAAGCTCACCCGCGCGGACACCTGGAAATAAACATACCAACAAAGTATTTAGCAGGTCTGAAATGGCCAATTAGCGAGGCAGACAACGAGCTTATTTTTCGTTACTATGGCGACCCCAGTAAGACGGCTGATGTTTTGAGAAATGAAGGTTGGTCGCGAGAAGGCAGCGACCCTCACATGTCTGTTTTTAGAGAGCAGATTAATGGTCAGCAACAGCAGATGTATTTAATATCAACACGTGCGCAATCACGAAGCCAACAAGTGAAGCGCACTGCCATAAAAACAGTATGGCGGCATCAACTTTTTAAAATGCAAGATTATACTTGTCGCATCTGCCTCAATAACTATGAACACGACCAAGTGCAACTATCGCCCGACCACAGAGTTCCTGTTATATTTCAGGCAGATAACTTAACTGACGATAATTTCTCGCAAAAACTTATGACACTTTGCAGGTTTTGTAATCAACAAAAACGTGAGTTCACTAAGCGCATAGGTGCCGACTATGATTGGACTACAAGCCCATGGGCATATCCTGAGAAGTATAGACTTGAAAGCGCAATAAAGAACTTACAAGAATACGCTAAATTTAATGAACTTACGCTGCCTCAAGCGTTAGAGAGGCTTGCTCAAGAACTGTAGCTATTGGCACTGGCACGGGGTTTTTTTGAATGTTTAGGTTCGTGCGGTCCAATACGTCTTTTGGCTTTTGGCTTAAAGCCTTGTTAGCTAGGTCGTTATATTTTGATATTGCACTTGCCGCTGCAAAGGCTAGCTGAGATGGTACAGCATTACCAACCTGCCTATAAACAGATGTCATTGAACCATAAAATTCAAAATCTAGTGGAAACCCTTGTATGACCGCAGCTTCCCTACAAGTAATCCTACGAGTATTTGACGGGTGATGTATTATCATTGCGCCACCTTTTGTGTCACCTCTTGCAGTTATAGTAGGCGATGGCTTATCTGGGTCTACTGCACGATTAGAAATATAACCGTTGAATTTTAATTTAAATGCAGAGTAAACATGATTTTTTAAATTGTGTTCCCCGTCAGGGTCTGGTAAATCTCGCAGGGCCTCACCAATACTAATATGATTATCTTTGTGAGTTGGTTGAGGTGGCCAATCAAAATCAACAACGTCTAAATCTTTTCTTACTCCAAAAATTAGTACACGTTGCCTATTTTGTGGCGCTCCATAGTTGGCAGCATTTACGAGAGCGTACCTACACCGATACCCAGCTTCGCTAAACTCTTCAACAATCAGTTTGAATACCTCACCTTTTGCAATACTTAATATCCCCTTAACGTTTTCTGCCAGGAAATATTTAGGCTGTTTTACAGTTACTGCTTTAACGAAACTTTTGTAAAGAACGTTGCGACTGTCATCTACATGTCTCTTCATGTTAGCAACCGAAAAGCCCTGGCACGGGAAGCCACCGATAATAACATCTACATCAGGAATGCTGGCTAAATCTATATCTTCAATGTCTGCCAATACACAATGGTTACCGAAATTTAATTTATAGGTTTCTACTGAGTCTGAGTCGTTATCGTTTGCCCAAGCTAACTTAAACCCTGCTTTTCTAAACCCAAGGTCCAGGCCACCTGCGCCGGAAAAAAGCGAAGCTACGGTTAGTTGTTTTTTATGAGAGTTTTCTTTTGCCACTTGCGCTTCCTTAATTTGATTAAATTTTTCGCCCAGTTTTTTGCCGTAGAGAACCGGAACAGCATTGCCAATCTGCCGGTACTGTGAAGTCATTTTACCTTGAAATTTGAATGTAGTTGGGAATGTCTGAATGTAGGCACTTTCCATAACGGACATGCGCCTATTTTCTAATGGATGAGGGGTGGCGTTATTACCACCTTTCCCATTGCCCCTAGCTAGTATAGTCGGGGCTGGTTTGTCGGGATTAGTCTTCCTGTGGCCGGTAAAGTTGCGCTCTACGAATTTGTAGTTAGATTGCAAATCATGCGGAACAACATACTGCTTGAAATCGGTCATGGCTTGCCCGGCAGTAATCCAGGGTTGTTTACCTATTTCGGGTTTTTCACTGTGAGTTGCTTCTGGGTGGTGTATTTGCATTTCCTTTGGTAGGTCATCGCGTGTTCCCAGAATTAGAACCCTTTTGCGCATTTGTGGTACGCCGTGGTCTGCCATATTAACAAGCTGATATTCAACATGATAACCAGCTTCCTGGAAGTCCTTTAAAATCATTTCAAAGACTTTTCCGCCGTCTAAACTAAGAATTCCCTTTACATTTTCCGCAACAAACCATTTAGGCTGTTTATCTTTTATAATCCTGAGCATTTCTAAATAGAGCTGATTTCTAGTGTCCTCAGTTGAGCGGAATTTGTTTGCCACCGAAAAGCCCTGGCACGGGAAGCCACCTACAATTATGTCGGCATCGGGTATATCATCTGAGGCAATCTTACTAATATCGCCACATACTATTCTTTTATCAACGTTCGCCTTATACGTTTCACAACTATCGGGGTCAAAATCGTTAGCCCAAATTATATCTAAACCGGCTTGCTTGAGGCCAAGGTCTAAACCGCCAGCGCCAGCAAACAGACTAACAACAGTCTTCGGCTTACTTTTTTTACCCTCTCTCATAAGCATAACTCTATTTTAACAAATACCTCACCTAAATTAACCTGTTAAATTGCTTTTATAGCGCCCTGCGGCTTTATCTGCCATGGTTTTGGGGAAAACAGTATCAACTGTAAGTTTTAGGGGGAGTTTAGGGTAAAGTTAGGGGATTATCGCAAAAAATAGTTGGGTGAGTGTTGGGCAAAACTTAGGCGAGTCTTCGGCAATAGTTAGACTTTAATTGGGCCAAAGTTATACCATATATAGCACCTTAATACGCTGGCGCAGCTAGCCTAAATAGTAAAACTACTTAGACTTCGGCTTTGACCCCTTGCGAGGTCGTTGTGCCAAATCGCTACCTGAGACAGATTTAACTGCCTTAGGCGTTGATTTGGTACGAAGCAGTTTGGACGATAGTGAACCGTCTTTCTTGCTTGTAGCCATGATTGGCCTCCCTGGTGCTTTAAGAATATTAGGGTCAGCGTATCCTGCACCTCAGACTGCTCCCCCCGACAAAGCACAAATTACTTTATGCTCTAGCGAGGGAAGGCTGAGGTGAACAGAGCTTAGCTAATACCCCGGTAAGCAACCTCCACCGCTTCACTGCGCCAGCTTATTAAAGTGCAATAGTAACCAATATTATACTCTGTCAGTAAACTACTGGACAAAGGTCGTATATGATGTTAAAAGACTATATATTTACGATATGCAAAGTAAGGACTTATCAGAAGCAGCCAGCAATCGTGAATGTATCATGCGGATAAAAAACCTATATTTACAGGGTCGCATTAGCCGTGAAGTTGCAGAAGCACTAGCTAGCCCAATTATTGAACGAATAAATAAGCGTTCTCTTGAGATTGCTAAAAGACATGGTAAGCGTAGCTACCCCCGACAAACCTTTATTGGCCTCATGCGATAAATTCCCTAAGACTATAATGAAGTCATGGCAAAGCGGCAAATCCCCTATTGGGGAGACAGACGATGGAAATTATTTGAAACAGAGTATACGAATAAAACCACTTTTAGCTCTAGGGTTAATGAAATTGCCCAAGAAAATGACGGGCTAAACAAGATAGCTCATATAGCAGAACTGCTTACGGTGAATAATTTACCCAGTGATTTATTATCTGCTGTTTACGAATATACTCTTAACCCCAACATGGACAGAGAGCATTACATACGTTTCATTCCCCCTCCTGCACAATTTTGGAGTACCTCAGAAAACAAATCTGGGCCTCATGCTAAACTGCCGGCAAACAGGAAAACGGCCCGTCCCAATGCGGCAGCTAAACTAACATTTACTGGCATTTCTAAACCAAACGTAGTAACACCGGATATGGCCGATACCGCCGAAGATTACCTCAACTTAATTCTTAATAATAAAGATATTCAACTGAACGTAAATGGTAGCGAAGTGAACGGCTTAGAACTTGGCCACATGCTAAGTGATGGAAACCTTATGCTACGCATAAATCCATACACTACTAAGGAAGAACTAAAAGATTTTATTGACTTCTATTGGGACGAACTTAAGCCGCTAATTGACTCAAATAAAGGAGACGCACAGTTTAGCCAGAAATTGGTGGGCAATATTCGCCGCTCAAAAGACGATGACGAAACGAAGAGAGAGCAGCTAATTATGAAACTTACCGAGGATAAGGAGTCCGATTTATACATACAGACACAACTTGGCCTAAAGGGATTTGGATATGTTACCTTTGAGAATATTCGCCAGATACGGTACCGCTTTAAGAAGAGAAACGAAGAGTAAATACGTTACAAATTTACATTTATAAAAGTGTAATTTTTGCGCTGCATTTATCACTATAGTTAGTAATGCAAAGCGGCAAAACAAGCCCCCAAAACGCTTTGCTGGGGGCTTTTTAGTTAAAATGACCACTTCATGTGGCCTAGTAAATTAATTTCAATTTTAAGGAGTAAACTATGGAAAATAAGCAAAAAGCTGTCGCATATCTACGTGCTGCGACAGGTACAAAAATATCAGACAGTGAAAGTGTTGCCATGCAAAAAAGGCATATATTTAAAGCTGCTGAAAGGCAATCTATAGAGATTGTACGTTGGTTTGAGGTATTAGGCCAAGAACCGCAAGAGACCCTAAACGAGATAATTGCGTACTGTAAAGCTGACCCTGAAATTAAGTATCTAATAGTCGCCTATCCTGACCGACTGGCACGGTCAGCTCGGACGTACCTTTATTGGAGAGTAGCTTTTGAGGAGCTGGGAGTGGACGTTAGGAGCGCAGACAACTTATCTGCCACTGCTGCGAATAGTCCTATGAATAACTTCATGGAACTATTGATGATGGCTGCACAAGAGTTTGACCACGAACAACGCTCTAAGGCAATTAGGGACGGATTGCAACGTAAGAAATCGCTGGAGCAGCCTATGGAGAAATAAGGGTAGATGTCGGCTAACTTCGCTTTGACAGTTGTTGGCCGACAAAACCTCTATTTCTCTTTGGAGCAAAATAATGAAGCCTTCATCTGGTAGCGACGCCAATGCCAGCAAACCCATGCCTACGGTTAAGCAGGTTGATGAAGCGTTTGACACTTTAGCGGCATTTCTGTTTGAGCAATATCGTAAATACAAAGAAGAAGTGTAAATAACAGAGGTGCAAGGCTGTACAATTAGTAGCACGAAAGGATACTATGAAAGAAATAAAGGAAAAAGCAATCGCTTTATGTAGGGTTTCTACTAAAGGACAAATGCTAGATGGCAACCTTGAACCTCAAGAACAAAGCATTATAAGAGCTGCTGACATACTAAACGTTGAGGTCGTCCAATGGTGGAAAATAGCACAGTCCAGCAGAAAGGGTAAAAACATAAAGCGGAAAGACCTGAACGAAATGCTGGACTTCTGCAAACGTCATAAATCGGTCAAATTCCTAATCGTAGATGAGCCAGATAGGTTTATGAGAAGTATTGAGGAATACTACTGGTGGAAAGTGAACTTCAAACTTGCGGGTGTGCAACTTAGGTTCGCAACTAAGCCAGAAGTAGACCCTGAGGAAGATAGGGCTGTATTTGATGAACTTATTGATGTATACCGTGCGGAGCAAAGTAATAACGAACGTATTAAGAAAACTCCCGAGAAGATGATGGCAAAAATTAGGGCTGGCTATTACCCCTCCAATCCAAAAACTGGATATAAAAAGTCTGACGTACCTGGCTTCCATATACCCGATGAACCAAACTGGTCTGCCCTGCGAGACACCTTTAAGGAAATGTGCAGAGGAGAGCTGACAGTTAGCGAAGGGCTTAAGAAGGCCACAGAACGTGGCTTGAGGACTAAAAATTATGGTCCTAAAGCAGTGGGGGGCAAGCCAGTAGACATGTATCGCTGGAAAGATTTAATGCGCGAACCGTATTACTGCGGCGTGGTTAAAATGGGTAACTGGCCTGAAATTAAGCCTAAGGGCTTGCATGAAGCTATGATTACCCCCGAAGAGCATAGAATACTCGTAGCACTAGCAGACAATAAAGGGAAAAGGTTCTCCATTAATCGTGATAACCCGTTGTTTCCTTTGTCTAACGAAATGGAATGTTTAGAATGCGCTCAGAAGCACCTGAAATACCCCCGACTTGTTGGCTACCCTCACAATAACGGCCGCAAGAGAAAGCACTATAAAGTGTACTATCGTTATCGTTGCCGAGAGTGTAATACTAATGTGCTACAAAGTGTATTACACGAAGAACTAAATAATGTATTAGATGATTTAGTCCTGACTGATGAACAGGTTGCAAGACTCAAGGCGAGCATGGCCAGCAAGTGGCGCACCTACGAAAAGACGCTAATTGAGAGGCTATATATTGCGGAGGGTCATTTAGAGAACCTTAAAAGCAAGAAAAGCGAGCTAGTCCAGTCGCTCTCTCGCAACCCGGACATAGAAGAAGACATCAAAGCAGAAATTGCCACTATAAAGGAGCAGATTGCTCAGGCTGAGATAGCTGTTACTAACGCCAAGGATTTTGAACGCGATTTAGTGGAATTTACGGGCTTTGCATTGGACTACGTTAATAATTGGAGCAAGAATTGGTGGTCGCTGGATAAGGAGTCAATGCGTAAGTGTAAACAAATTCTATTTCCTGCTGGATTTCAAATGACACAGGACAAAAAAGTTTACACTCCCGAAATTAGCTTAGTTTACAGTTACGGCACAAATAAAAAAGCGCCCGTAGGCGCTAATTCTTCTGACGTGGAGGGCCCAGTGGGACTCGAACCCACGACACGAGGCTTAAAAGGCCTCTGCTCTAACCAACTGAGCTATGGGCCCAAACCGCAGGGAACAAATTTTGTGCTTGCATAAAATTTGTTCCCGAGGATTTGGGTGCCATATGCGGTGCATATGGGCCCGCATCTGGTGGGCAACAAAATAACTCCTTACATTATCGATATTTTGGGCAAAAAGTCAATCCGTTAGGGCGCTCAAACAGAGTATAATGACCGAGATGAACAACGCACTGGATCCAAAAGTACTTGCAGCACTAAAAACATACGACATCAGCTACACAACAGTAGACTGCGACCCAGCCCTGGCTGATACCGCCGCATTTTGTAAACGGTACGGTTTTTCGCCCGAACAATCCGCCAACACCATCATCGTCACATCCAAAAAAGTTGAGCCTGCGCAATACGCTATTTGCGTTGTGCTGGCGACAACCCGCCTGGATGTTAACAAGAAAGTCTGCCAGCTCTTAGGGGTAAAGAAGGCATCGTTTGCAGATAGCGAAACCACTGTGCAGCTTACTGGCATGATGATCGGTGGCGTAACCGCTATCGGCATTCCTGGCCTGCCAATACATGTCGACGCGCGAGTCATGGAACAGCCCGAAATCGTAATGGGCGGCGGTAACCGCTCCAGCAAGCTAGTTCTAGCACCTCAGGAGCTTACCAAACTCCCCGGCATGCAGATTATCGAAGATCTGGCCCAGATTAAACCCAAAGTCTAGTGTTTGCTGTGTTTTTTGCCGTCTTCGTCGCTGTGCTTTTTACGATGCGTAAATAACAAAAATACCAAGCTAAAGAGCGCACCGCCAAGAATAACTGCCGTTTGCAGGTTACTAAGCTGATGCCATGCAGCCAAGTGGTGAATGTGCCGCTGCACGCTAGCCGGCAGTAGCGGCACAACCAGCAAGGCAAAAAGCAGTCCCGACGCCACTGCGGGCAGTACATTTGTGATCTTTTTAGAACCGCTTACACTACCGCGGGTGAAGAGTACCGTCAGCAAAAACGGAACAACCAATAACCCTAGCTGCACCCATTCATTCGTAGTAAGCGTGTTTTTAGACGCAGAAAAGCCAGCGAACACGCCGTCAACATCACTGGAAGTATACGCCACCAGCACGCTGCCCAGACACAGGCTCATAAATGCGATTGCGCCATTTACGCGCAGCAACAATATAGCCAATGCAGGTAGGAGCGCAAGTACGGCCAGTACTATCAAGTACGTCATATCCTAAATATAGCACAAGCGAGATCAAGCTTCTCAGTTCCCTGTAGCTGAGAAAGGAGCAGCCGGACACAATGTATTCCATCTTGCCCGCGCGTTGAGGGAAACTAGTTTCCCTCAACGGCCGTTATGCCCCGACTTTGTCTTTGCGAGGGCGAGCTTTGGCGTTACGTTCGATATATTCGATAATCTTCGTCGCCACATCGCGCTTCGTGACTAGTTCAGGGGTCTTAATGCTGGCGCTGCTGTTCACTTCCAACACTTTTGGACCATCTTTAGAGCGCATCATATCCACTCCGCAAATAGGCAGATTCATAGCCTTAGCAGCTTTTACGGCCGTCTTCTCTTCCTCTTCGGTCAACTTTACGATCGAACCAACACCGCCCTGGTGTGTGTTGGAGCGGAAATCATCATCCAAGCTCTGCCGTTGTATGCTTGCCACAACCCGGCCACCGACTATCAGGGCACGAATGTCTGTGCCGGCACTTTCTTCGACAAATTCCTGCACAATAAAGTTCACGCCTTCCACGTAGAAGGCCTGCATCACAGCCTTGGCAGCTTTTTTAGTCTCGGCCAGCACCACGCCGTTGCCGTGTGTGCCACGAGCAACCTTTATGATTACCGGTGCACCGCCAGCCAAATCAACAACTTCCTCCAGGTTTGCAGTCTCGCGAGCAAACACCGTTTTAGGGATACCCACATCCTGGCGAGCCAGGATCTGATATGAACGCAATTTGTCGCGGGAACGGTTAATAGCAATTGAACTAGCTGTTGTGAACGTTCCCTGCATTTCAAACTGGCGAACTACCGCGGTACCATATTTAGTATAGCTCTGCGCAATTCGGGGAATTATAGCGTCAAAACGTGGCAATGCTTCGCCTTTGTAATACACAACCGGCTTGCCCCTCTCCATGGTCATGTAGCACTTAGCGTAGTTAATTACCTCAACCTCATGGCCACGTTCAAGAGCGACCTTTTTTAGTCGCTTGGTCGTGTAGTTCAGGGAACCTTTGGATAAAATAGCTATCTTCATATATTCCCCTTATTTCTTTAACTCAGTTTCAATGTATTTGGCAAATGCAACCTGTTTTTCCCGGGTAAATGCACCAGTGGCAATCTGTGGACCGCTGTTCACTTCAAAGCAATACCACATGCCTGTTTCTGAATCTTGGACCATATCTACGCCAGCTACACCGTGGTCCATAACCTTGGCTGCAATGATACTCGTAGTTTGCACTTCCGTAGGCAAGTCTGCAAGCTCAACCAGCCGGGCACTGCCATTCTGTGAGGTGTTATTAAGGTGGGTTGAGTTATCGGCACGACTTCGATAGATAACGAGTGCAATACGCCGTCCCATGACTAGGATACGGTAATCGCCTTCATTTGGCACAAATTTCTGGCCAACTACAAAAACACCTTCGGCAATGATTGCAGCACACGCGGTATTGTATGCTTCATTATCACGAATAAGATAATTGTGAGCACCCCTGCTTGCATGGATACCCTTAAGCACAAAGGGCAGACCGAGCTGTTCTACAAACCTTTCATAAGCAGTCTGTAATTGGCTGGGGGCCACATACAAAGAATCAGGCAAGGGAATATCATTGTCAGCCAATAGTACATACTGGTATAGCTTGCTGCTCGGTGCAAAATGCATGGTAGATTCATCGACAATTTTAACGCCACGTTTTTTTGCATAACGCGCCATTGCCGCCGTAACATCGCGTTCGCCCGACGTCTTAAAATGCACAATATCAAACGTAGCAATGTCTTCTCCGGTTGAGAACAAGATTATTCGCGTGCCCTGGGCCGTAAAGCTAAACTGTACATCATCGTATGTAGCATGCGTAATGACAAGGTCATCCGATACTTTTTCGACACCCTTTACGAAAGCAACAACATTAGGGCTTTTGAAGGTGCTCATAAGCAGTAGCCGGGCAGGCCCAGTTCGCTGAGCCCTCGACACATCCACCAAAAACTTACCGTGAAGCGTACGGCGGCCAATCAGGATCGGCTGACTGTTGTTTTCACGGTTGGCGAGCGTAAAGCGAACATTAACGATCCGGCCCGCCAGACGAACCTTCAGCGAAACCCTATAGCGAAACTCGGACTGACCGAATGAGTTTTTAATAGACGCCACGCTAAATTTTTGCGTGGTTAGTACCTTGCCGGTATAAAATGGCGAGATTCGATCAAACAACACATAGTGAAGCACACCGCCCTTTTCGTGGATATTGCTCGCCCAAATAGCCGAACTATCCGCACCGGTGTCAACTTTGGCGGGCACTTCTAATAACCCTAGATCAGGGAAATCGACACCCTCTTTAGGGCCCACGACCGTAACTGGTTTCTCTGTTGCTGACATACCCTACGCCTCTTACGCCTTATGTTAATTCTTTGTCTATTTATATCATTTTTTACTGATTTTAGCAAGAGTTTTATGCAAACCCTTTGTTTGGCTCAACTACGTAAATCCATACGATATCCGAAAAGGCTTTACCTGTACGGCTCGAATTTTTCGGAGCCTAATAGACCGCCTGTTACATAGCTGCTTCGATCATGCTGGTCAGCTTCGGGATGATGTCATACTGCTTACCATCACGAAAACCATAATATAACTTCAAGGCCGGAGAAGTGTTAAATTCTAGAATAACATAGCTATCCGGCGTGGCTGTTTGGCTATAATCACGAGTTAGGATATCAACGACTAGGAAAGGGGCTCGCAGCTTCCGGGCCAGATCTCCAGCCATCGCTCTGTACGATTCATGGAGCGTCGTATCTATACTATAAACAGACGCACCACCTGATATGAGCGTACTTTCGGCTAGCAAAACTTTCTCGCCGTTCCGTGGCACACTGTTCATATCTACTTGGAGTGTCATGAGCGTACTATCTAGCTGCGGGTAAGCGATGTATTCGAATTGTAGCTCAGCGCGTGATTGGTTTTCGATTGTTACCAACCGGCTAACTGCTGCATCACCCGTGCCCACAACCTGCGCAACTTGGCGCACACATGCGGATGCAACTTCCCCGTCTATGACAGTGAGGCGAATCTCTTCACCAATGAATTGCTCTTGCACTAGAGCATCATAGCCGGCGTCATGAAGTTTTTGTACGGCTGCTTTGAGAGTGGTGCCATTCGTAATACCACGGGTTACATTGGCAGAGCCGGAACCATCAACAGGTTTCGTGATGAGCGGCCATCGCAATGCAATCTGCTCGCCTACAAACTCTGTAGCAACGGGTAAGAAAACCGTCCGGGGTACACTGTAGCCGACAGAATCGATATAATCATATGCAAGATTTTTATTAAGCGAAAGCAACAGCAATGACTGCGACACAAAAGGATACCGGACATATTTCGTGGGCGTAATCCATAGCTGATCGGCTTTCGTAAATCTACGATGCGAGTGTCCATTTATAGTTATCTTGTCGCTCAAAAATCCCCTGCCTTCTAAAGATGAGACCAGTAAACGGATTGAGTTGTGCTGAGCAGTGGACATCAGCCATATTATAACCGCAGACTCTAAGTGATACTAATGCTGAGCGTTTACAACGTGCGTATAGGCTAGGTAGAGGACTGCCGCAACGACCATAATCAAGCAGAGGATCATCGGTATAAACCCGTGCTGATCATTGCGTATCGTTTTCATTTGTTACTAGTATGCCACTAACCAAGTGGTTTTGCCATAAGCATAGTAGTTTCGGAGATTATCACGAAATTATTACAGATTTAAACTAGAAAATACCACGCTTTTTAGCTGTGCCTGTGCCGAATTGCTCGAGTAATTCCTTTTGCTGTTTGCTGAGCTTAGTGGGCGTGTCTACCACGATAGTTACAATATGTGCACCACGAGATTCGCTGCGGATGTGCGGTACACCATGGCCGCTTAGTTTGAAGTCGGTACCACTTTGCGTACCGGCGGGGATTTTCATCCGTACTTCACCGTCTACAGTGTCGACATCCATTTCAGTACCAAGCGCGGCTTCTACCATGCCTATATGCGCTTCACTCAAAATCAGGTCACCCTCGCGAGTAAAGTGTTTGTGAGCTTTTACGCGTATGTGCACGTACAGGTCACCCTTCGGGCCGTTGGCGATTGCTTCGCCGTGTTCGCGCAGGCGAATAGTGGCGCCGTCGTCGATGCCAGCCGGGACTTTCAGCTGCACAGTCTGCGTACGCTTTTCAGTACCTTTGCCGTGGCAAACGGTACAGACTTTTTCTGGGACCTTGCCAGTGCCCTTACAGGTCGGGCAAACCATAGCCTGCTGTATATTGCCAAAAATGGTGCGTGTAGCGGTAACTACTTGACCAGAGCCCTTGCAGGTATCGCAGGTTTTTAGTTCGTAGCCTGGTTCGGCCGTTGTGCCTTTACAGTGGCTGCAAGTATCTTCGATATTCAACCGTAGATCGGCTTCGGTTCCAAATACTGCCTGCTCGAATGTAATCTCGATGCGCGTTTCGACATCATTACCGTGCGCCTGCCGCTGTTGTCTGCCGCCGCCAGCTTGGCCGCCAAAGAAGCTGCTGAATATATCGCCCAGACCCATATCGCCAAAATCGAAGTTGACGTTCTGGCCGCCGAAACCGCCGCCAAACGGGTTGCCATCGCTCGCCGCACTACCACCTACACCGGCATGACCGAACTGATCGTAGCGCTGGCGTTTACCAGTGTCTTTCAGTACCTCGTAGGCTTCGTTTATCTCTTTAAATTTAGCTTCGTCGCCACCCTGTTTGTCAGGGTGCAGCTCCACTGCCTTCCGGCGGAAAGCCTTTTTAATCTCGTCGGCGCTGGCATCTTTACCAACGCCTAAAACTTCATAATAATCACGTTTAGCCATGTATGTCCTATAGTACTAGCTTGGCACTCAAACGGCAAGAGTGCTAACTAGCCATTACTGGAGTGGTTACCTGAAATATTGAAGTAGGGCTGTCTACTTTTCGTCTTTGTCGTCGACTACTTCACCTTCGATTGGACCGTCTTCGCCCTTTTCGCTGGTTTTCTCGTCTTCTGCAGGAGTTTCATCCTTGCCGGCCTGCTCGTACATCTTGGCACCAATTGGCATCAGTACGTCGTTTAGTTCTTTGGCGGCTGCTTCCAATGCGTCTTTGTTAGCTTCGGTATCAGCTACGACTTTTTTGGCCTTTTCAACCGCTTCATCGATTTTCTTGACATCGTCTTCGGCCAGTTTTTCCTTATTATCGCTCTTCATCTTCTCGGCTTGGTATACCGCACTGTCAAGCATGTTGCGAGCCTCCACAGCTTCTTTCCTCTTCTTGTCTTCGTCAGCGTGGGCTTCGGCCTCTTTAGCCATTTTTTCCACTTCGGTCTTGTCCAGGCTGCCAGAACCCTGAATGGTGATGTTCTGCTCCTTGCCGCTGCCTTTATCTTTAGCGGTTACGTTCAGGATGCCGTTGGCGTCGATATTGAAGGTGACTTCAATCTGTGGAACGCCACGCGGAGCACTTGGGATACCATCCAGTATGAATCGGCCCAGGCTCTTGTTGCCTTCAGCCATTTCGCGCTCACCTTGCAGCACATGCACTTCCACCTGAGGCTGGTTGTCGGCGGCGGTAGAAAATACTTCGGACTTGCTGGTTGGGATAGTGGTGTTGCGGTCGATAAGCTTCGTCATCACGCCGCCCATAGTCTCGATACCGAGTGAGAGCGGAGTTACGTCCAGCAACAGTACGTCTTTGACATCACCCTGCAGCACACCGCCCTGGATTGCGGCGCCTACGGCCACCACTTCGTCCGGGTTCACACCCTTCATGGGGTCTTTGCCGAAGATAGCCTTAACCTTCTCGACCACGGCAGGCATACGAGTCATACCGCCCACCAGTACAATGGCGTCGATTTCGCTGGCTTTCAGGCCAGCGTCCTTCAGGGCTTTTTCACATGGGTCACCAGTCTTGCTTACCAGATCTGCTACCAATTGTTCCAGCTTGGCGCGAGTCAGTTTGTGTTCGAAGTGCTTAGGGCCTTCGGCGTCGGCAGTCAGGAACGGCAGGTTAATGTCAACCTCCTGTGCGGTCGAAAGTTCGATCTTTGCCTTTTCAGCTTCGTCGCGCAGGCGCTGCATGGCAGCTTTGTCACTGCTGATATCGATGCCGGATTCTTTCTTAAATTCTTCCACAAAGTAGTTAACAATAGTGCGGTCGAAATCGGCACCACCTAAGTGAGTGTCACCATTGGTGCTCTTTACCTCAAACACGCCGTCGCCAAGTTCCAGGATGGAAACATCGAACGTACCACCACCTAGGTCGTATACGGCGATCTTTTCATCGGTCTTGGCTTTGTCCAGCCCGTATGCCAAAGCGGCTGCGGTCGGTTCGTTGATGATACGTTTAACTTCCAAGCCAGCGATTTTACCCGCATCTTTGGTAGCCTGGCGCTGAGAGTCGTCGAAGTAAGCCGGTACGGTAATAACCGCTTCGGTAACTTTATCACCCAAAAAGCTTTCGGCGTCTGCCTTTAGCTTGCCCAAGATCATAGCGCTGATTTCCTCTGGGCTATATTCCTTGTCGGCCATTTTTACCTTGACGCCACCATTGCCCTTCACGATCTCGTAGCCCATGAGCTTGAGGTCGCGTTGCACCTCTGTGTCGTCAAATTTGCGACCGATGAGGCGTTTGACTTCGTAAATCGTGTTTTTGGAGTTAGTGACCTGCTGACGGCGGGCCACCTGGCCTACCAGGCGTTCACCGTTTTTGTTGATAGCCACAACACTTGGCGTGGTGCGGTTTCCTTCGCTGTTAGCGATAATTTCCGGCTTGCCAGATTGCATAACGGCCATTGCCGAGTTAGTAGTACCGAGGTCGATTCCAATAATTTTACCCATAATGTCATAGTTCCCTTCTTTTAGCAGATAGTACTTTAGAGTGCTAAATATAATTGTAGCATAAAAAATTAGCACTCGTCTGTCAAGAGTGCCAATTATCTTTGTTGTCCTTGTTGTGTTTTTGCTGGGACAGCTGTTGTCCGAGTGCATTCAACGCCTGCACCCCAGTGTCAGCATAGCGATCAACCGCCTTATCCTTAGCTTTGTAGTAATAATAAGATGGCGCGCTGGCGCAGCCAATGACAAGCCCTGTGACAAGCAGTGGCCAGTAGTGCGGCGATTCATTTGCCCATATCAGAAATACTGCTAGCACCGTTACGGCCAGGCCAACGAACATCCCTACCCTGCTTACAAAACCAGCACGACTATAGCGCATAGCTACATTTTACCTTAAGACAATCAACAATAAGAGCAACGCTTTGATCTTGTCGGATGTTACTGCGCCTTTACACGGACCATAGCGTGACGGATAACTTCATCGCCTATTTTGTAGCCTGCCTGGAGTTCTTCGCTAACTACCTCCTGCGTGCCATCGCCTTCTTCCATGCTGATTGCTTCGTGATACCGCGGGTCGAACAGTTCGCCAATGGTAGCAATACGCTCCACGCCCAGGTCGGCCAACGTTTTTTCAAACTGTTTTACTACGCCCTGAACGCCCTTTATATAGCCGTTGTCTGCGAGTTCTGCAGGGACATGTTTGAGCGCACGCTCAAAGTTATCTATAACCGGCAGCAGGTCACGCACCACACCAGCTTTAACCATGCTTTTCAGGCCGGTGATTTGCTCTTCGTGGCGACGGCGGATGTTTGTGGCATCGGCGCGTTCACGCTGCAACGCATCGGTGAGTTCAGCAATTTGCTGCTCCAGAGCCGCAACGTCAACGTCTGTCTTGGGTTGTTTTTTCTTGTCTGTCATCGTGTACCTCTTCAATGCGTTATGTATTACAGTACTTCCTCGAGTGTTCTACCGGTGTGGGCTACCAAAGCCATGACATCACGGTAGCTCTGGCGGGTTGGACCCAGCGTGCCAATATAGCTGTGATCGCTGAACGGGCTGCGGAATCGGCTGATGATAAGACTAACGCCAGCGCTACGGCCGATGGGGTTTTCGGCACCGATGAATACGCTGAGCGGCTCATTGGGGGCAGCCTCGCGCAACCATGGCTCCAGGTTGTCAAGCAAACGCGCTACCTGCTGCACTTGGTTACCACCCACAAATTCCGGCTGGCCAAACAGATTACTGAGACCACTGATGTAGAGCTGGCCGCCGATAGTGGCTAGCCCCAGGTTATGCGTCAGTTCTACCAGCGTATCAACAGCGTTGCGAATGGTGCGCTCCGGCAGTCCAGCGTGCTGCACGCGGGCGCTCAATGCTCGTTCTGCGCGGCGTTCCGGGCTGCCCTCTGTAGTTTTGGCCAAGTTGTTCACATAGAAACGGTAACCTTGATCTGTCGGAGTGCGGCCAGCTGAAGTGTGCGGCTGGGCGATAAACCCCAAACGCTCTAATTCTGCCATTTCGGCGCGAATGGTCGCGCTGGAGACATTAAAAACTTTAGCCAACAAGCTGCTACCAACCGGCACGGCAACTTCGGCGTACTGCTCGATAATGGCGGATAAGATTTGCTTTTGCCGCTCTGTCATGTCATAAAGTATAACCTTTTAGCACTCCAGTTTCAAGAGTGCTAGCAAAGTACAGCCATGTTTCAACAGTGTTTAGGCGTGTTCCGACAGATACTGCCGCGTTTCGCTTAAAAGCTCCTGGGCAACCTTTTTGGCAGCAACCTGGTCTTCGCCATCATCTGCATGGTCCCGAATAATCGCATCAATCCGGCGGGCAGTGTGTGCGAATGTGTCGTTTATGACGAAGTGATAGTAATCTTTGTCGAGCGCCATGGTAATTTCGCTCACGGCACTTTCCAGGCGGCGCTTCATCTCATCGGCAGGCAATGCGCCGCGCCCGTTCATCCGGGCCAACCATTCATCAAAGCTCGGCGGCAATATAAACAAAAACATCGTAGTAGGATTGGCGGTGTGGATATGGTCAGCGCCAACCACTTCCACTTCGTTGATGGCGATTTTGTGGTCGTCAGCAGCAGACTGAAGTTCCCGTATGCTTATGCCCGACACCTGCTGGTTATGAATAACGGCAGCTTCCAGGAACTTCCCCGCTTCCAAATCTGCCAGTATTTCGTCTTCGGTCCGGAACCAGTATTCACGGCCACTCTGTTCCAGAATGCCATTGTTTTCGCGCGGCTTGCGGGTCGTGTCTGAAACCACGTAGTGGTACAGTCCAGACTGCAACAACTGGTTAATAATAGTATTGCGGCCACTGGAAGAAGGACCTACCAGCAGGACCAGCTGGACTTGCGCAAGTGTTTGCTTGGCATCGGCAGAGGGTTGGTAGTTTGCCAGAATTTTCTTAAATTCTTCTACTCTCTTTAGTTCGTTCATTGTCCAACTATACCAAGGATCGGCCGGCAGAGCTACATTTACCCCATAAATGTAAAGCGGGCGGTACAAGGCAGGCAGTAGCTGGGTTATCTTTGCCCTCGTTCCTGCGGTATACTTTGTATATGAAGCAAGCGCCGGATTTTACACTACAAGACCAGGACGACACCACCAGGACGCTAAAAGATTATGCCGGTAAATGGCTGGTGCTGTATTTTTACCCCAAAGACAACACGTCCGGCTGCACCACCGAAGCCTGCAATTTTCGCGATGAACGCGATGCCATTGCCGAACTTGGCAACGCCGAGGTGGTGGGCGTGAGCAAAGACAGTGTAGCCAGCCATAAAAAATTCGCTGGGAAATATGGTCTGAGTTTTACCTTGCTGAGCGACCCGGACCATGTCACCATCGAAGCGTATGACAGTTGGAAACTCAAAAAGTTCATGGGCCGGGAATATATGGGAACAGAGCGCAACACGTTCATCATTTCACCCGCCGGCGAACTGGTAAAAGAATACCAGGGCGTCGATCCTAAATCCCATGCTGCCGAAATCATCGCCGATTTGAAACAGCTACAGCTCGGCGCGTAAGCGGTCAAACAAGAGCCGCACAATTTGTCGGCCGCGAGGCTGGTCCGCCCGCAACCTCGGTGACATTTCCCGGCCAAGCGCCAATGTTACGAAATCTTCAGCGGCATCATCTATATTTTCGTTGATTACGATGCGTGTTGCTTCGTCATGCAGCACAAAATCCAGCGAATCCGCTGCTTCTGCCAAGCGCTTTTTTAGGTGTTCCGGCGTAAACCCATGCTGTGCTATACGTGCCTGCCAGGTTTCGTAATCTGGCGGCACTATAGATATGCTGCGCACGACCTTGAACGGCAGCGCACGAAACGTGGGCATGGCCTGGGCTAGTATTGCCATAACAGCTACTCCATCTGTCGCGTAGCTGTCCAGTTTGGTCGCATACAGCTCGTCCAGTAAGCTCGGCGCTACTTGTACAAATTCACGGCGTTCCATAAGCTCCAGCATCTCTTGGCGTGTGTGAAACACGTAATCCACGCCATCTTGCTCGCCAGGTCGTGGCGAACGGCTGGTGTTATTGAGCACCAGATGAATGTCCGGATTCAGCCTCATAGCGGCAGAGATTACCGTCGATTTCCCTACTGCCGTCGGCCCGACTATGGCCGCCAAGCTTACGGCCTGGAGCTGTTGCAGTATCGTCGGGTCAGGAGTGTATGCGGTAGTATTGTCCATTATTCTAGTGTATACGATATGAGCGCAGCGATGCTAATCGCGCTTGAGCATAACGGTGAAAGCTTCGGCCGGGATGTCAACACGCCCGAACTTCTTCATGCGTTCTTTACCCTTCTTTTGCTTGGCGAGCACCTTTTTCTTGCGCGATACGTCACCGCCATACAGGCCGGTCGTGACGTCCTTGCGGTAGGCACTCAGATCTTCGCGGGCGATGAACCGGCCGCCGATAGCCGCCTGTAATGCCACCTGGAAGTTCTGGCGGGGGATGACCTCCTTGAGCTTTGCAGTAGTTTCGCGGCCCAGCCGGTCCGCTTCGCTTCGGTGGACCATCACCGATAACGCATCGATCCGTTCGCCAGCCACATAAAAATCCACCTTCACCAGGTCTTCGGCGCGGTAATCGTCCAGTTCGTAGTTAAAGCTGCCGTAGCCGCTAGTGATACTTTTGAGCTGGTCGTAGAAATCGGTCAGCAGGTTGGCGAGCGGTGCTTCGAAACCGACGATGGCGCGGTCTTCGACATAGCTCAGATTCTTTTGCAAACCGCGTTTGCCGGAAATAAGTTGGATAACAGGACCAACGTAATCGCGCGGAACGATTATCTCACCCTTTATCCACGGCTCGCGGATTTCTTTGATTTTCGACGGGTCGGGCAGGTCGGCGGCAGATTTAATGTCGGTTTCTTCGCCGTTCAGCAGGCTCACCTGATAGTCGGTCGATGGGTTGGTGACGACCAGGTCCAGGTTGTATTCCCGCTCCAACCGTTCCCGCACAATATCCATGTGGAGCAAGCCCAGGAACCCAATACGCACCCCGAACCCAAGCACCGGCGAGTTTTCCGGCGCAAACTGCAATGCGCTATCGCTAAGCGAAAGTTTCTCGATCGCTTCCTTCAGCTCGTTATAAAATTCATTGCTTTCCGGGAAAAAGCCGGCGTACACAAACGGCTGCACATCTTTATAGCCCGGCAGCGGTCCGGTAGCTGGATTGCCTGCCAGTGTAATTGTGTCGCCTACCTTGGCATCACGCGTTGTTTTTAAGTTGGTTACGATGTAGCCGATTTCGCCCGCTTTGAGCGAGCCGCCTGGCGTCATCTCAGGTTTAAGCGCACCGACTTCCAAAGCTATTCCCTGTGCGCTGGTATTGAGCATTTTTATCTGCGCATTTTTGGCAATTTCGCCGTCCACGACACGTACATACAGAATCACCCCGCGGTAATCGTCGTAGTAACTGTCGAATATAAGCGCCCGGGTTTCAGGCATGATTGATTCTTTTGGTGCCGGGACCTCTGCGACAATTCGTTCCAGCACCGCATCGACCCCCATACCGGTCTTGGCAGAGATCTGCAAAATATCTTCAAACTTGCAGCCCAGCAGACTGACAATCTCAGCACCTACGCGCTCTACGTCTGCCGCAGGCAGATCAATTTTATTCAAAACAGGGATAATTGTGAGATCCGCAGCCATTGCCAGATACACGTTAGCCAGTGTTTGAGCCTGAATACCCTGAGACGCATCTACCACTAGCAAGGCGCCCTCGCAGGCCTGAAGGCTCCTAGACACTTCATAGGAGAAATCCACGTGGCCAGGGGTGTCTATCAGGTTTAGCTCATACCCCTTGTATTCCATACGAACAGGAGCGAGTTTGATGGTAATCCCCTTTTCCCGCTCCAAATCCATCCGGTCTAGCAGCTGAGCCTTCATATTGCGTTTCTCCACCGTGCCGGTGATCTCTAGCAAACGGTCTGCCAGCGTGCTCTTGCCGTGGTCGATGTGCGCAATAATGCAGAAATTACGAATATGGTCCTGATTCATTACCCTACAGTATAACAGATTAACAGGGGTGAGCCAGAAGTGTCATTAATGAGCTTGAGGACGCTGATTGGAACGCGGATGCAGAGTGGCGCTCCTCTTGGTGAAATTGTAGTGGCGTTGTATGTACAGCAGCTGTCCGACAATGTCCTGAACCTGATACTGCTCCACAGAGGTAGCTGGCAATGCACAGGCAATTTGTTCCAGCATGGCAGCCAGCATTTCGCAGTAATCTCCCGAAGCGACCAACGCTTCTATACGCCAGTTATCCGGGTTTCCGGCAAGGTCGTGCAGCCAGGACGTAGCGCCAGTGCCATCTGTTACGAATGAATCGGAAGAAGCTAGTGCGTATGCAGTAGTCATAGTGCCTCCAGCACGCTGCGGTGCCCTTCAGTAGTAATAATGAGGTGATCGAGCAAATCTATCCCAAGGATTTTACCAGCTCCAACCAGTTGGCGAGTCACGTCTATATCTGCTGTGCTCGGTTCGAGTGACCCTGACGGATGATTGTGAGCAATAATAATCGCCACCGCGCCCCGGGCAATTGCTGGCTGGAACACTTCACGCGGATGTACGACATTCGACGTCAGGCTGCCTATAGAAATAACTTCGTCGTGTACAACCTGGTAGTGGCTGCCCAGATACAGGCCGCGCAGCTGTTCTTTACTATGCGCACCCATACTTTTAAAGAAATGGTAGGCCTGCTCGGCAGTACGCACCTGTAGCGGCTCACCGCCGCGGCCAGTGGCATAAGAACGCCGCCCAAGCTCCAGCGCCGCTACCAATTGGCACGCTTTCGTCAGAGGAATAGCAAGCGCCTCTGCCAGATAATCCGGCCTGGTTTCGCGCAGTATCGCCTTCTCGCCATATTCGTGCAAGCTACGCTGAGCCATTGCCAACACCTCTTCACCCCGTGTGCCTACGCCCCAGACCACCGCAACCAGTTCTGCCTGAGTCAGGCTTGCCGCACCAGCTGCCAGCATCTTTTCGCGTGGTTTTTCCTGGTTTGGTAGATCTTTGACGCGCAACACATACTGCGTGGGCTTTGTATCAAGCAGTATATCGTTATCGAGCAGGTCATACAGCATATCCGGCATCCCCCTTATGTACGTTCCATAGTACAACCAATGGCGGAGCGAATCCACAGTTATCTCTACAATGTTTTGGATCTGACAACGACAGGCCGGCTAATATTCGACTTTTACCGGGCGCAATACGATGCGCTTTATCCAATGCCAAAACGGCTGAGCCTCTTCCAGCCCGAACAGTCCCGATACTGCAAAATGCGTTGATATGGTCACGCCAGCTATCAGCATGAATTTAGTGCCTAGGGTAATAAAACCATGGTCGTTCGCCCCCAGCGGCACAAAGCCGACTGTTATATAGCCTGCTACCAAGCTAAAGCCGGTAACAGAAACACTACGAAACACACCACTCCAGAACTTGCGGTCGAACAGCTTTGGGTCACGTATGAGCATAATAACGCCCAGTATGGTAACCTCGACCGCTGCCGCAATCGACTGTGCTAGCGCTAGACCTGATAGGCCATAGCCACCCGGCCGGGTAAGCGTGTACGCTAGCACTATATCGAGCGAAATAGTAAAGATTGAAACGTACAGTGGCGTACGAGTATCCTTTTGGGCATAAAACCATCGAGAGACAATGGCATAAACCGTACGGAATAAGATAGCAACCGTCAAAAACCCAAAGACCAGTGAAATCTGTCCGGCGCCCTTTGTAAAGATAAGACGCGCCAGATAGCCTCGGCCAAAGAAAGACACAACCACAACCGGCAGCGCAATCCAGATAATAAGACGCAGTACTCGCAGAAAATCCTGGCGGAACAAATCGGGACGACCCTGGCTTAAGCGATTATTGAGGCGCGGAAACACTGCCGTAGAGATAGCAGTACCTATTAATAGCACCGGCGCAAGCATAAGTGTATAGGCGTTACTGTAGTAAGATATAGAGCCGGTACCTAGGCCTTTAGCGAACTTGGTTTCGACAATAGATTCCAGCTGGTCAATACCCTGGTCAAGAGAGCGAGGCGGCAGATTACGTAAAACCTGTCGAAAGTCTTTGTTAGCCCACGCAATCTGGCAGCTCCAGCGAAAACCAGTACCGTAAGTACCGATTACCACCACCAGCAGCTGTAATATTGCACCGACTAGCGCTCCGACCCCCAGACCCATGATACCCAGATGCCCCGGTCCCCCATGATGATTGCGAGCCTCGCTAAATACCAGCGCAGCCACGATAATACTACCGTTATAAAGTAGCGGAGCGGTAGCATAGAAAAAGAAACGGCCAAGCGTTTGCTGCGTAGCTGTCAAGATGCCCGAGACAGTAAATAGGAGCGGGTTAAGTGCCAGCAACCTCATAATAACTACGGCAGCATGCAGCTGCTGCGCGCCCACTAGTTGCTTCATAATAGGCTCCGCGAACACAAAGATAATTACTGCTACTACTCCCATAACAATGGCGAGCATATTAAGGAGACTCGACACCAGCTTCCACATACCTTTGCGATCACCTCGAGCCAGATGGTCTGCCAGTACCGGCATGAAGGCTACGCCAAGTGCTCCAGCCGATATAGTAAAGAAGAAGAAATCGGGGATGTTAAAGGCTGCAAAATAACTATCGGTACTATGCGGGCCGAATTGCGAGAAGTTAGCATTTACTAACTTGGTACGCATAAAGCCCAGTACCTGAGCCAGCATTGAGCTGCCGACCAATAACATGGCCACGCTACCAAGTGATATGCGTTTGCGCGTACGCGGTATTTTCATTTGCATAGAAACTGCACCTAGTATAGCTTGCTTACTCTTTTGAAAACAGGCTTGACTGTAGTGTTTTTGAGGCTAATTGAAGTGGATAACGCCCTCTTCAATCGCCCGCTGGACTTGTGCTGTGCTGGTGCCCTGCTGTTCTGTATCGGCGGGTGTTTTTTTCTTGCGTTTGCGGACACGTTTGCGCTTTGGCTTTGGCGCCTCACCTTCTGGCAGCGGCGCTTCCGCTTCCTGGCTCAGCACGACTTGAGACAGGACAGTCGCCGGAGATATGCTGGTCTTTGGGGGCTCGGCAGGCACACTGGCCGATGGCGTAGGCTGTGGCTTAGCTTGTACCTGAAGCACCGCCTCCTTCGAGGCTGCCGGTGCGGCACTTCCGCCCGGTTCTACGCGTTGCAGCCTGTCCTCTTGGCGAGGTTTCGTCATACGCGGTTCCGTTTGTTTGGCAGCGGCAGTTTCTTCGGTAAGATACCGCTCTGCTACGTAACGCTCTGTGTATTCGCGGCTTTGTGCATATTGAGAGCGGGAATGAGCAATAATTTCATTGCTATAGTCAGTGCCAAACGGCGGCAGGTTAAGGCTGATAGCAGAGAACGCCGGCACCTTTTCCCCGCCGATAGTCATACTGATGGCAAAATGACGGTTATGCATGTGTACCAAATCGTGATCCTCGAACTTCGGTTCGAAATACTTCAACATAGTGTGAGCGTCGTCAGCGCTAGTACGAAAACTGATGATGGAACCAACGTTGCCGAACACGGCGTCCTTTACTTCCTGCATCATCTGCGCGGTGTACTGGTTAGCAACTGTCAGGTTCAGGCCATATTTACGTGCCTCAGACAAAATGGTGGCAAAGCTATCTGTGGCAAAGTTCTGGAACTCGTCAACGTACAAGTAGAAGGGCGTACGCTGGTCACCCGCGATGTCGGCGCGGCTCATGGCCGCCATCTGTACTTTGGTGACCAGCAGGGAACCAAGCAAGGCAGCGTTGTCTTCGCCCACGAGTCCGCGGCTTAGATTCACGATCAGGATCTTGCGTTCATCCATAATCCGGCGAACGTTAAAACTGCTTTTGGGCTGACCGATGATATTACGCACTAGAGGGTTAGCCACAAACGCGCCCACTTTGTTCAAAATCGGCGCTACTGCTTCGGTCATAAACTTTTCGTTCCAGCTGGCAAACTCTATAGTCCAGAAGTTTCGTACCACCGGATCAACCACATGTTTCAGGACTTCATTCCGGAACTTCTTTTCGGTCAGGATGCGGGTGATGTCGAGCATGGTTGCTTCCGGATAGTCCAGCAGTGCCAAGATTGAATACCGCAAGATATACTCCAGGCGTGGTCCCCAGCTGTTTTCGAATATACGTTTGATAACGCCAATCAGTTCGGAGCAAGTGTGCGTTTTAAGCTTCGGGTCATACACTTCCAGGGGGTTAAAACCCATCGGGAAATCCGTGTCAGCGGGGTTAAAATAAACCACATCGGCAGCGCGTTCCGCCGGGATGCGTTTAAGAATTGCCTGAGCATAGTCACCGTGAGGATCAATCACCGCAAAGCCGTAAGGGCTAAAAACATCTGAAATGGTGAGCAGCTCGAGCATACCCGACTTACCAGTACCTGTCTGACCGATGATGTACAGGTGCCGGCCACGATCGCTCCGCGGCATGCCGAACATGGTGTTATGCCCACGGAAGTTCGTAGCAGCGATAGGACTTACCTGATCGGCTGTTTCTGGTGTAACAATTGGTAGATTAGGCGGGGGTTCGGCCGTCTGGCTGGTTGCCCATAATATGAACGGCGTTTCCACGTTGGTGTGCGGCAGGTGGTACAACGTGGCAACTTCCTCAATGTTGCACATAAAACCGGTCCTATTGAATGCCCGCGAGCGGAAGTGTGCGATCAAAAACGGATCGTTCACTACCTTCTTGGTGGTAAAGCCATTTAGATAGGTGCTGTTGAACTGCTTGTAACTGGCAATGATGCTCTGCATTTGCAGCTGCGCCTGTTGAGCACTGGTGTTGCCGCGGTACACTATGCGGAGCTGTGTTTCAAACGCCAACTTCTGCGCCTTTACTTGCGCGGCGCTAGCCCGCGTGGTTTCGTAATCGCTCAGTTTTGCGGTTTCCGTCGTCACTTCCAGGGGTTTCCATAGCGCACTCATAAGCCCGGTGGTCTTTGTGCCACCGCCCTTAATTTTCGCTATATAACGTTCGCTGTTTTTATGCCAGTTACTGGGAGCTGGCCTGACGAGTAATTGCAGCCAGGCCTCTTCACCTTCAGTAAATTTTGCTAGAGTAGCGGTAATTGCCGCTAACGGGTCAACCTCGAAGCTCTGAAATGTCTTAATCGGCAGGGCATTGTGGCTCACAAATTTGAGCTCGGTCACCAGCTGAGTAGGGTACTGTTCCTCTTCGCGGTACAGCGCATAGTCTTCCACTTCACTTATATGTACCGTTGGATACTGGGCATAAATTTGCTCTTCCACGTAGCTTTTCAGATACTGCGGGACCCAAACATAGAAACCGATACGTTTGGCGCGTACAGCGATCTCGAAGCTCAGCCGCTCACGCTTAGCATTTTTGAACATACCGGGCAGGGGAATGGTAAGGAGTCCGTGCAGGCTGGCAAACATCTGCTCGGCAGCAAGCTCCTTTTTGTCGTTGGTGCGTGGCACCTGCAGCAATAGCACAACGCCGTTATCGTCGTATTCAGCTTGCTCGTTGCGTTTTCGTAGTTGTGCCATAGGATAAAGTCCCGCTATTATAGCGGTTATAGTTATTTTCTCATCTTTCGCTCCGCAAATACAGCGGTTGCGTAACCGTGCCTACAAACAAGACATCCTCGAAAAAAAGTTTGAGAGTATTTTGACAGGGTCTAGAACTGGCCCGTAGCATACTCGTGTACGTTTCGGTACGGCCGGTGGAACTCATAAGTGAGCCGTACTTAAAACCGCACAGCGCAAGAAGCTGCTTGTGCGTCCTTGCAGGGCAGAGCGTGATAGATGCCGGCCAAAGCGCGTTGGAGCTGGGAAGCTGGGCCGCCCCAAATGCGCTTAGCACGTATCCTGGCCGTTTTATTAGTACAGTGCAGCTTCTTTAGGAAGGTGAGAGCCAGTGAATAGTGCGTGGACTTCTTCGGCATCTACCGTTTCTTTTTCCAGCAGCTTGTCCTTGAGCGCTTCGAGATATTTCAGATTGTGTTTGATGACAGCACGGGCCCGAGTAGCAGCTTCGGTAATCAGCGCTTCCACTTCTTGGTCAATCACTTTGGCAGTGTCATCGCTGTATTCACGTTCGTGCACCATCCGTTCGATCATCATACCCTCTTCCACGTGGAAGACTTGGTCGCGCAGTTTGGTACCCATACCTTGGTTTATGACCATGTCGCGGGCCAGTTCGGCAGCCTTTTGTAAATCGTTACCGGCACCGGTGGTTACACGCTCTTTGCCATAGACAACTTCTTCGGCAATACGCCCGCCCAGCATGCGTGCCAAGATGTCCTTGTATTCCAAAATGTTGTGATAGCTCTTATCTTCCGGCGGGATAAACCAGGTGACGCCGCCCGTGCCACCACGCGGGATGATAGTAACTTTGTGCACCACATCACTGTCCGGCAGTACATGGCCTACAATAGCGTGGCCCGCCTCGTGGTATGCAGTCAGTTCCTTTTCGTGGTCATTCATGACCTTGCTTTTGCGTTCCGGACCAATAGCAACGCGCTCAAACGCTTCGGTTACATCTGCCTGAGAAATTTGCGTGTGGTTGTTACGGGCTGCAATGATGGCAGATTCGTTGGCGATGTTAGCCAAGTCTGCACCGGATGAACCGGCCGTCTTAGCGGCTAGAGCATCCAGGTCAACTTCGCTGGCCATGGGCTTGTCGTGGAAGTGAACTTCCAAAATCGCTTGGCGGTCAGGGCGGTCGGGCAGACCGATGTTTACGCGGCGGTCAAAACGGCCAGGGCGGAGCAGGGCGGGGTCGAGCACATCCGCACGGTTAGTGGCGGCCAGCACAATTACGTTCTGTCCCTGCTCGAAACCATCCATCTCAACCAGAATCTGGTTTAGAGTCTGTTCCCGCTCGTCGTGTCCGCCGCCCATACCGGAACCACGGCGGCGGCCGACGGCATCGATTTCGTCGACAAATATAATACACGGCGCGTTCTTTTTAGCCTTCGCGAACAAATCACGAACACGACTTGCGCCAACGCCCACAAACATTTCCACAAATTCCGAACCAGAGATACTAAAGAACGGCACGCCAGCTTCGCCCGCAACGGCGCGGGCAAGCATGGTTTTACCAGTTCCCGGGGGGCCAACCAGCAATACGCCCTTCGGTATACGCGCACCAACACTCGAGAACTTCTTTGGGAATTTCAGGAATTCGACAACTTCTTGCAAATCCTGTTTAGCTTCAGCCTGGCCGGCAACACTCTTGAATGAAACTTTATCTTTTTCGTTACCGTACAACCGGGCACGGCTCTTACCGAAAGAAAGCGCTTGGTTCCCCTGCCCCTGTGCACTTTTTAGCATAAAGTACAACAAGCCGCCTATTAGTAACACAGGGATTAGGTTGATGGCCAGGCTACCGATCACTGCACCAGTACCACTGGCGGGCTTGATAGACACTTGGACTTTATTATAGTTCAGGCCTTCGTCCTTTAAGCTAGTGCCGTCTTCTTTATACGCCTTTAGCGTGGGCTGACTGGCGTTTTTCTTGGTAATTTGCAGCTCGTCACCGGTCACGGTGATTTTTTTATATTGGCCATCGTTAGCCTGTTGCACTGCTGTAGTGATAGGTATTTCCTGCTGCGTGCTGGGCTGGCGATACGCAGCATAACTTATGAGGCCGATGAGCATTATGAGAACGATAAAACTGGCGTTTTTAAACCCGCGTCCCCCTTTGCTACGTTTTGCATTTGGTCGTAGTGGTTTCTTATCCATGTGGGTTTCAGTATACAACGTCTCCGGTGGCTTGCCTAGCGCTCACGTGGCTGGAGTGCTAGTTTTGTGCGCGTTACATACAGCCAGTGCCCAGCATCCACATCAAATCTGCTTCCAGCACGCCCTGTCTTAGCCGCAACTACCAAACGCTCGAGCATACGTCTTGAAAGCTCTGCACTGGTGTTCTGCAACAACCATTCAGCCATAATTTCGCGGGCCACGGCATGCGGTAACATTGTAAAACCGTGCCGATCGAGCACCAGCGGATCTGGCTGGGCATGTAAGTAATCAGCCGCCTGCTCCGTAATCTGCTGGTTCAAAAGCTGTGTTTTCCGGCTGATCTCCAGCAGGGCTTCCCTATCGGCCTCAGCGAAGCGAGGCATTATATTTCTGCGCACATAGTTTCGCAGGTATTTCTCGTTGTTATTAGTGCTGTCTTCGCGCCACTGTAGCCCTTCCCTCTTAGCGTAACCAAGCAATTCTTTTTTAGGCACGTGCAGTAGCGGCCGCTTTATGACATCTGTCGATCTCAGCGAACTCAGGCCTCGCCTGCCCGTTCCACGCAGCAAATTCAAAATAATGGTTTCAAGGACGTCATCCTGATGGTGGGCAGTGATGATTGCTGCTGCCCCGTTTGCCTGCCGTACATCATGCAAAAATCCGTACCGCGCAGCGCGCGCCACCGCTTCACTGGTGTCCGGCCCAAGTTCTCCGGAATGATACATAAATGGCAGGCCGTATTTTTGGGCCAACCCTTGCACCAATCGCCGGTCCTCCGCCGAGTCCGGACGAATACCATGATCGTAGTGGGCCACAACCAGTTGCAGGTCCAGGCGGCCAGCCAACATATGCAACAAAGCTACGGAGTCTACACCGCCGCTCACTGCCACTACATACTTTCCGGGCTGTATATTACATTCCATAGTTCTCATACATTCTGGACCTACCTGCGGCTACTGCCGTAAATAGACAAACTCTTTCTCTATTCTGTTGCCTTGCTATAATTGTAGCCGATGAGAGAACTTATGTATGTAACGGGGAACCCTATAAAGTTTCACCAGGCTATGGCCGCCTGCGCTCCAGCAGCAATAAATCTGCAGCAAACCAAGCTTGCTATTCATGAAATTCAGGCCGAAACTGGCGAACTAGTCGCACGGGATAAGGCCGCCAAGGCGTTTGCTATCCTGAACAAACCAGTCGTTGTAAGCGACGACAGCTGGATGATCCCCGGCCTGAATAACTTCCCTGGCCCCTATATGAAATCGATGAATGACTGGTTTACGCCGCAGGATTGGCTACGGCTCACGAGCAGTCTTACTGACAGGCGTATCATCTTGCGCCAGATAGTGGTGTACCAAGATGCAGACGGCCAGCAATTGTTTATACTGGATATCCCCGGGATCTTACTGCATGAAACCCGCGGCGTATCAGCATATGCGCACGCCACCATTACTTCGTTCGACAATGGTACAACCAGCAATGCCGAGCACCACCAGGAAGGCAAAAGTGCAGCGGAAAAGCTCCGCAGCCCTTGGCACGATTTTGCAGCATGGTATGGTAAGGAGAAGCTATGAAGCATTTATATTTTGTACGGCATGGACACACCGAAATGAACGCGGCCGGCCGGTTTTCAGGCCAGACCGAAACGCCTTTGACTGCGCAAGGAAAAGCGCAAGCGCTTGAAGCCGGTAACCAGGCCCGGCAGCTGCACATCGACTACATCATCAGTTCCCCGCTGTCACGCGCGCATGATACAGCGCGCATCATCGCCCGCGCGATTGATTACCCGGAGGACAAAATCGAACTCAGCGACCTGCTGCTGGAGCGGCACTTTGGCAGCGCCGAGGGAGCAGCGTACTCACGCGAGTTCGACATGGAGGCAGTAGCCGATGCCGAACCGCTCACTAGCCTGCAAACCCGGCTGGAAAAATTCTGGCGCCACGTACAGTCTATCCCGGCCGAAAACATTCTGGTGGTTAGTCATGGTTCTACCGGACGTATGTTCCGTCATGTCGCTAACCCAGAGATACCGTTCCATAGCACCGCCGAAAGGCACCATTTGCCAAACGCCCAGATCGTTCGATTGGTCTGATCGGTTTTATCGGGCAGCGTGTCACGACATCCGTGCCCGTGAGCTATACTCCAATCGCCCCCAGATACGTATTGGTCGGCCTTATATTTCCTTCCGAAGCGCCGGACAACTGCTATACTTAGATTAAAGCTAGAAATAAACAGATTATATTCAAGGATGATACTACTGTGCGATACTCGGTAAACATACAGATGTTTATGTTTACCCCCGCTCCTACCTTATGGAAAAAGACATTGTACTAGTGCTGGTTGGATTCGTGGTAGGGGTCATGAACGCTATAGCCGGTGGCGGTATGCTTGTGGGTTTCCCGGTGCTAATCGCACTAGGCATACCTCCTATCACGGCCAACGCAACTGGCATGGTCGTAACCGCTCCCGGCCAACTGGCGTCCGCACTTGGCTACTGGAAATACCTGCGCAGAGTCCCCATGCGGTACGCATGGCTGCTCGTACCGGCGGTAATCGGTGCAGCCGCAGGCTCGCTCACCCTGCGTAACACGTCGCCTCATGATTTCGCACGTATTGTTCCGGTGCTGGTATTGTTCGGTGTGGCCCTATTTGCCTTTCAACCGCTGCTGCATTTTCATTTGCACAAACACCTGGAAAAACGGACTAAAAGAATGCTGCCTCTTCTGATGCTGGGGCTTGCAATGATCCCACTCTGTTTTTACGGTGGTTATTTTGGCGCCGGCTACGGCTTCCTGATGCTGGCGTTCCTGGGATTCGCAAGCGTCCCGGACACCCATATGATTAACGCCATGAAAAACGTTTCGGCGATATTTGTTTCCGGCACTTCTATGATTTGCCTGTACAGTTCACATCTCATACACTGGCGGGTCGGCATGATAGCAGGTGCCGGCGCCGTTATCGGAGGTTTTCTGGGTGCCCGCGGGGCGCAAAAGGTCTCAAGCTATTGGCTGCGCATCTGCATTGTCGTCATTGGCGTAGCCGCCGTTATCTATTTAGCCTTGCAGCAGTACTAGAAACTCTATAAATAATCTGTTACAATCTCCCCTGTTGTAACTGCTTTTCCTGCAGCCCGGGAAAAGAGCAGCGTCTTCCACAGACCGGGAAGAGCAGCCCGAGCAAATGTATTCCATTTGCCCGGCGCGATGAGAAACCCATAAAATGGGTGTCTCATAACTGGGGCGGCGTAGCTCAGCTGGTTAGAGCACAGGACTCATAAGCCTGGGGTCACAAGTTCAAGTCTTGTCGCCGCTACCATATGAAATTGAACGGCCATAGTGTCGTTCTTTTGCTATGAATATCCGTAAAGCATATAAGAAGCCAGAGGAAGAGAATGCGACTGCCTTTTGGCTCAATACCTTAAAGTTTGTACCCGCTATATTTGCACTTGCTAGCTTTACGTTTCTAGCAGTTGCATACCCACTCGTTGCAGCAATGGGCAATGCCGCTGTGGCCTTATTTGTGAATATACGTAGCAGATCTTAGCCCCTAGTTCAGCGCCATAAACATTTTTTGTCGGAATTATTACAAATCCTTCCAAAGAAATTGGGGTATAGTAGAAGTAGTGCACATGGTTGGATTGCCTCCTGTGCAGTAATGACCGTTATCATCAATCATCTCTTCTAAAAAATCGCCGAGGTTCATTCAAAAAAACGGAGCAAATATGAAGGTAAAATCAAAGATTTTTTATTGGTACGCTGCGTTTCTTATTACATTCATATTATTATTGCTGCTTCCTGCCCCGGACAGAGCCACCATGGTCCGTTATCACCTGAGCGCCCTAGGGTTTCGTGTGCTCGATTTTACTTTTATTATTCCCGAGGCACTTATCTGGTTTGCCGCCTTTTACGGATACGAAAAACTCCACTCCTACAGCCAGCTTATTAGAACCGGAAAGGAAGGCAGGCAGATTGCTAAGCTGGCAAGAGGCCTTCTGATTCTTGCCGTGGGATTACCTCTGGAAGCAATTTTCAGCGGCATATTGTCAATCATAGCCACACATGTGCCATCGTTCAAAAACGCCTCGGTTATCACCAACAACTATGTAGCGGCATTGCTGCCATTACTGGCATTTATATGGATCGGCAGGGGCGCTCGCGGGCTGGGCGATCTGGTAAAAACCAGGCCGCAGCTCTGGAAGGTAAACGCCACTACGTTCACAGTCATACTGCTCGGCATCATTTTCTGCTGCCTGATCGTACTGGATCATTCCCAACTACGTACTACCTACCACTTATCCCCAGAGGCTGTCATGATTACGCTCGGAGTTCCTTACATGTACGTGTGGTTTTTGGGCCTGCTCGCATCGATTGAGCTGCAAACCTACAGCCAGAAAGTCACCGGTGTATTGTATCGGCGGGGCTGGAATCTGTTAATCCTCGGCTTCGTATCGATAATCCTTCTGTCTATCCTAATACAGTACCTCTCCACGCTTTCGACATGGCTAACATCACTTAGTCTAGGTTGGATATTGCTTATGTTATACGTTTTACTGTTTTTACTGGCGGGAGCTTTTATAATAGTGGCCTTGGGCGCCACAAGACTTAGTAAGATAGAGGAAGCCTAGGGGCGCACGAGACATGGCAAATTTATACGACGACGTAGTTACCATCACTTACGACTATCTCGGCCCTGCCGCAGACCGATTCGTAGTACGACAAATCCGCAACCACCTGCAAAAAGACCCTAACGAATTACAACGCAAAGATCTCCGCCAGCTCATAGATTGGATACAGCTGGCTATGCGGCTGATCAGCGATGACAGCGAGACGATAGACAATTATATGGCGGATCTGGAGGCGCTCGCGCAATCTAAAGAGCCTGGCATTCATGGTAAAAAAATCACCTACTAAACCACCGGCCGAGCATCTCCGGGAGTCACCCGCACATGACAGTGTACGGCTGGAAGCACTGTTTGCAAGCATTGGCGAAGGCGTCATCGCTACTGACGAGACAGGTGCTATCACCCGTATGAATCAGATGGCACTCGACCTGCTGGGACTGACCCGCGCCGATGTAATGGGTAAGCACTTCCTAAGCACCATAATATCCGTACACGACAACGGCCACCCGTTAGATGTCTTCGAGCGCCCCATCGTTAAAGCGTTCCAAACCGGTAAAACCATCAGCGCCCGTACACTATACCAGCAAAAAAATGGCGCGCTATTGCCCGTTCATATCACTGTTGCCCCCATTATCTTTCGAGGACGGCCAATCGGAGCCATCGAAGTCTTTCGTGACCTGACCACAGAAATTGAGGCCGACAAACTAAAATCCGATTTTATTTCCATAGCTTCTCATCAACTGCGAACCCCGCTCTCCGCGATAAATATGTACACGAGCATGTTGCGCGATGGCCTGGCCGGCGAAGTAAGCAAGGAACAACTTCCCTACTTACAGACCATCCTAACATCGGTGGAACGCATGAATGTACTTATAGACACTCTGCTCAATATCACCCGCATTGAATCCGGCGGCATTGTGATCAAACCGCGTATGGCACGAGTAGATAACCTGGCCCGCGAGATGCTAACCGAGTTCGTGCCGGCCGCTCGTGCCAAATCTATCGACCTTACGTCCCAGCTTCCCGAAACCATGGAGCCAATCAGTACCGACACGCTGCTTATACGGGAGATCTGCGCCAATCTGCTCAATAACGCCATAAAATACACACCCCAAGGCGGCCGTGTACACTTCGAGCTGAGTGAAACCCCCAAAGAAGTGCTTTGGAAGGTAACTGACACCGGATACGGCATTCCTGAAAATGCTCAGAAAAACATTTTCCTTAAATTTTTCAGGGCCGAAAACATTACCAACAAAGATGTCAGCGGTACCGGATTAGGTCTATACCTGATTAAAAATATCGCGGAATCTCTGGGCGGAGAGTTGTGGTTCGAAAGCACCGAGAATGTCGGGTCGACATTTCACTTTTCGCTACCGAAAGAGATCCTGAGATCGTAGTCCAAACCGCAGATGTTGCAGGCTGGTACCAATCGCTTGACATCGCGTATCAGATGGGACTGCTACAAATCCTGCATTTTACTGCGAAGAGTTTGTCGTGCTGGCCTTAGGTACAGCAGTCTGGCCGAGTATCACGATAAAGTCAGCGTTCGGGTAATCCGCGACGAGCGATGCGTTAGTTGTGACCGTTGCCTTATACTGACTCTTTAGGTATGCCAGCGTGTTCGGCTTTTGGCCATTAGAATTGTCAACAATAGTTGTTGTTGCCTGTGTGGCAGGCGCATCACCAATCGACACGGTCATACCCTTGCCCGTCAGTTTGGTCTCCTGGCCGAGTGCTAGGCCGGGAGTGCTGGTGCCGTTGAGTACCACCGTAGTAGCGCCTTCTTTGCTTACCGGATCAGCGGTGAATATCTTCTGGATTTGAGCCTGTATATTCGTAAAATTATCGACGCCATCGGCGGGGATCAATGCCGATTCACCATCTGGCGCAGTATAGTTAGCCAACATAGTCGTATTGCCACCCATAAGCGTGTTGATGTTATACGAATCTATTTTGTTGTCATCGATCTTTTTCATGTAGGTATACAGCGTTTCAATTTCGTCTACCTGCAAATTGGTTTTTATGTTGTTGCCCACCGCATCAACCAGGTTGCTTACTTTGAACGGATTAGCAATAACCGATGATTGCACTGCCTTATCCTTCGCCGCCAGCAGCATCTTTCGCTGGTACAGCGTACGTGTAAAGTCTGATTGGGCATAGCCGTATGAACCGTATGCATCGCCGCGTGCCCGGGCGAGATTAAGCGCCTGCTTGCCATTCAACGTTACCGAACCATTGGGGTACTTTGCGAGCGCGCAACAAGTGCGGGTAGTGTAATCCAGGCTTGGGTCATAGATTCCACGTGGATCATCACTATCGATTGTAATGGTAATACCACCTACGGCGTTTACCAGATCACGAAACGCGCCGTAATTTACCAGGGCCTGATAATCTATAGTCAACCCAAGGTTATCCTGCACTACCCGCTGCAATGCGTCCATACCGCCATTCGGGTACGTATCATTTATCTTAGCGTGCCCCACTCCTGGAATATCAACCCATAGGTCACGGGGGACGCTCAATATAAGCGCAGTGTTATTTTTGGTGTTTAAACTTAGCACCATTATAGAATCCGTCAGGTTGGCGCCGTTATGGCCAGGGTCGTCTGCCGAGTTGGCTGCTACCAATATATTTACACGACCGTCCTGATTCTGGAGTGGCGATGGTTTGAAAGCGCCAAGCAAACTCAGTGGATTGCTATTGCCGGTAAGTTTGGAAATATCCCGGTAAAACTTAAAACCAAACCATAGGCCTCCCACTAGTACCAGCGCGCCTACGGCAAGCATGGAGCGTTTAAAGATACGTTTGACTGATCGTGGCTTACGCGCCTTCCCTTCATTTTTAGGGGGCATTTCGCGAGGCTCGCCGGGTCTGCGCCGGCGCGGTTCTCCGCGGTTCAACGGATACGATGCGACAGGCCGCGCGGCGGGAACTGCTGCGCTGCCTAAAACAGACTGAGGTTGGGCGCGCGTAGGCATGTCTGCCAGCTTAACAGGAGCAGGCTGCGGTTTTGCTGCAGGAGTGTGAAACACGGGTTGCCGAGGGCGCTCCTGTGCAGGTTTGGCGAAAAAACCATCAATATTTGTAGCTCGCTTTGGACTAAAGCTGTCGTATTTTTCTGGGCCCATGTTAAAGCCCTTTTCGTGTATCAAGACCGCGTTGGTAGGTGTAATGTGCCGGTTCCTGCGAGGAAACATAGGCGTAACTGTGACGGCGTGCGAAACCAGTCCATTGTGCTGCTACTATAGTCCATGCTAGAGAGAAAGTTTTAATATGATTCCTGGGCATTACTTTGGGCTATTGTACGCGAAAAAGGTCCTAGAATAAAGCGAAGCGGCTCTGATTTTCAGCCACCTTTTACGGCAAAACCAATAAAAAAACCACCCTGCTCGTAAGAAGGGTGGTTTTGCCGTCTACAGTCTTTTTAGGAATCTGTCGACGGCCAGGACTGCGGAGTTGTTGGTTTCTGCCAACTCGTAATCCCACACGGTGGTTGCGGCTAGTCGCATTGTACGGCTGCCTTTCTGTGTTTAATTTTGTTTTTATATATTTTTGTTTTGATTCATTCAAAACTATTGTATAGTATATCAAAAAGCTTATGGTTTGTCAATAGGCACGTGTCAGAGGCACGTATGGCCCTTAGACTTCACTGTACGCTTCGGTGCGGAAATGCCGGGGCAATCCGAAGGCCAGGCCAAACGTTAGTGCCAGCAAACCTGCGGTATACGCCATAGACCATTTGAACGCATGGCTGAAGTTCGCGGCGTTCGCCAGCTGTGCCGCGCTGGACAGCGTTCCAGCGCTCACCGGCACTGACGGTGTGGTTGGCGCGTTGGCCGGGTTTGTGCCGCCAGCTATGACACAGCTCTTAGGCGTAGCGTTTGCGTCCGACTGGCGCGAGCGGTCGACGAAACATTGCTTCGTTGAGTTAATCAATTGATTCTGCTCAGCAGCCGGAACATGCTGCGCCGTAAGCGTCTGGCGCAGACCAGGTTCAATAGCCGCAAAACTGTTCGAGGCGCCGTGGCTTAGTTGGCCAAAGAACAGAACACCAATCAACGCTACGCCAACCGCACCACCGACCTGCTGCACCGCGTTCAGCACGCCAGAGGCAGAACCGGCATGTTTAGCATCGACGCCGTTCAGTACGGCCGCGAACAGCGAACCAAACACAAATCCCATGCCCACACCCACGAAAAGAAGCCCCGGGATGAGCTGCCATGAATGTACAGCAAGGTTGTAGTGATGCAAGACCAGGGTCGTGACCGCCAAACCGAGAGCCATTACCGTTACACCGATATTCAACGCATAGCGGCCCAGTTTTGGAACTAGTTTCTCGCCTGCCGTAGCCATAGTCAGCGCAATGCCGAAGGCCGTAGGGAGGCCGGTCAGCGCGGCGTGCACTGCGGTAAAGCCAAGCCCAACCTGCAACACCAAGGTAAATGTTAGGAAAAATCCAATCATGGCCATTTCAAATATAGCGTTCACGCTCAAACCAAAGCCGAATGAGTGGTTTTTAAATAGAGCCGGAAGCACTAGCGGTGAACCATCAGTCTGCTCTTTGCGCTTCTGCCACCAGGCAAACACGCCAAATACTGGCAACGAGGTCACCAGCATGATGTACGTCCAATTAGGCCAGCCGTACTCACGCCCCTGAATGAGCGGAAATACCAGCAGGAACATAGCCACCATTACCAAAAGTGTACCGAAAATATCGAGCTTTAATGGGTGCGGCGATTTGCCATTCGGCAAATATTTAAAACCCATAATCAGCGCAAGCAACCCAATTGGGACATTGATAAGGAATATTGGCCGCCAATCCCACCCAAACACGTTCCATTTTATGAGCAAGCCCCCGACAACGGGTCCGAGTGAGGCGGCCAAGCCGCCAAGCGCGCCAAACAAGCCATTGATGCCGGCCCGTTCAGATGGTTTGTACATCACCTGCATCAGCGACATTACCTGCGGTACCATCAGCGCCGCAAACGAACCTTGCAATATACGCGCAATAATTAAAGTAGTTGTGTTAGGTGCCACCCCGCTTAGGAGCGAGGCAAGCGTAAAGCCCGTGACACCGGTCATAAAAAGCTTCTTGTAGCCAAACACGTCGCCCATACGGCCGCCAGTCACAAGCAGGAGCGCGAAAGCCAGCGAATACCCGGCAACAAGCCACTGAATGGCCGAATAGCTGGCGCCCAGGTTTGTGCGGATGGTAGGAATAGCCACGTTTACGATAGTACTGTCCAGCAGGTCCATCACAAATGCCAAGGCAACAATCACCAGTGCGACAGTACGTTTTTTGGCGCTAAATTTTGCCGCGTGATCCTGCGCGGAAAGTACAGCCGGAGTCTCCATAGATATCTCTTTCTTTTACGTTTGCTCTACGCTTGGTATATCGTCCATTATACGATGCCGGCCGGGTCTAGCAACAGGAAATCAGCATTTTGCAAAACACCCGCGGGCAACCTGACCGATCAAGAAACTAGAACCATTTCTTGCGCTTGAAGTACATATACATGCCCACTGCTATAGCCCCTGAAACTGCAATGATAATTGCAAATGTAGTATAGCGGCCCAGGAACATCCATGAACCAGCCTCAAGTCCGCCGGGCAGAAATACGTTCATGCCATAGAGCGTTCCGGCCACCGTGATGGGGATTGTGAAGGTAAATACCAGTGTCAGTATGGCTAAAATCTTGTTCGTCTGCTCAGTGCTGGAGGTAAAATCGGCGTCTTTATAGATTTCAACCGTTTCCTTGGCTTCGTCTATTTCTTCCCACAGTTTGTTCGCCATTTTGGTGTTGTTCAGGTAGTATTTAGCCATATTTTGACCGGTGAACGAATCAATCTGCTCGGCCAGGTCTTGCAAAATAAATCGCTTTGGGCCAATCACTCGGCTAAGCCGCACTATCTTCTGACGGACTTTCCCTATTCGCTGCGAGTCCGAATCTCTATCATCGAAGACCATGTCTTCGATCTCGTCCAGCTCGTTATTTACATCGTCTGTCATGTCAGAAATGTCGCTGAGCAAGCTATTGATCAGACGATACAGCAAGTAGGCTGCACCCTGCGTAAAGTATTCTTCGGCCTTTTCTGCGCTCAGATTACACACTTCGAACAGATCGGTGATGCAGGGGCTGGCGCCACCACGGATGGTAATAATGAAGTTCTTTCCCAAGAACACACCTACCTGGCTAATGTGAATTTTGTCTTTGCGCGCGGTGAGTACTGGCACATGCAACACTAGAAATAAATATTGATCTTCGTGCTCAACCTGGGCATGTTGGACTTTTTGCAGGCATTCCTTTACATGCAGAGGGTGCAGCGAGTAGGTCTTAGCGAGCTGCTCCAACACAGCCTGCGTCGGATTTTCCAAGTCTACCCAGGTTACATCGTCGTGTATTTGTGTTCGTGGTACCGCAGTCATAGTTTCATCGCGCTTAGCTCAATTATCTACCACTGATAATAAATGAAACGGCGGTAAAAATATAGACTTGCTTATGGCTGCAAGGCCAGGACAGCATACGCCCGGCACAAAGTCGGACCCTTATCTTGGTTGAGTACGTGCAATCGAATTGTGATCTAATTTCAGCTGAATTACTTCGCTGGAACGGGTTCTTGCATAAAATCGTATTATTTTCGGGCCAGAAACTAGGACTCGAACCTAATTTGTCCGAGCTACAAACTCATCCACTAACCTGGGATTACCCATTATTACTTCGCTCGTTAGCCAAGTTGTTGGCTGTCCCTGGAGATTAGTAGTCTTAGCGCCAGCTTCTTTGGCAATCAAAAAAGCCGCAGCATTGTCCCAGGGCTTTAGGCCGTTATGATGATAAAGATCAAGTCTGCCGCAAGCCACGTCCGTCATGATCAGCACTGCGCTGCCCAGGACATCTACCCACACATGGCCCAGCTTCGTAAATCTATCAATATTTGCTTGCGTACCGCCTTCATAAGAATTGGAGGTACAAACTCGCGTGCCAGCATCAAACACAGTTTTGTCCGATACGTGTATGGGCTGTCCGTTCCGGGTGGCGCCTTTGCCTTTTTCAGCAATATAAAGCTCTTTGCGATACGGGTCATAAACCGCGCCTATAGTGCTTTGGCCGTTTTCAATGTAACCGATCGATATACCCGAATAAGCCATGCCTTTCTTGAAGTTATTGGTGCCATCTATAGGATCAATCACCCATCCCGTAAGTTGGCCTAGCTTGTCTGGCACCAGCAATTCCTGACCTTCTTTTGTTTCTTCCGATATCACTACATCATCAGGAAAACCGGCTTTGATAGTTTGCGTTATGATTTTCTCGCTCGCCAGATCAGCCGCCGTGACTAGGTCGCCTGCTGTTGACTTAACTTCCGTTTCAACTGTATTTGGATCAAACTTTAAAATTTCCTTGCCGGCAGCCAGCGCCGCTTGGATAATCACTTCTACTCTGTCACTCATCCTTAAATAATAGCCTAGTCTTCATCAAACAACCATATATAGCAACCTAAAAACAAAACCTACCTAAAACGAGTAATTGAACGGGCGTGAAGCGACGAAGTCGCTGAACGCCTGTTTGGTGTCTTTGAAGGTGTCGTGTTGTACATTGGCAATGTGTTGCTTGGTCGTATTCCAAACGTGTTCAATGGGGTTGTTGTCTGGTGCGTAGGGCGGCATGGCAATGAGGTGTACCCGCTCCAGGATGCCGCCTTTTTTGAGTTCTTCCCGTATTTCTTTGCTTTTGTGGAACGGTGCGTTATCCCATACAATGCAGAGCTTTTTGTCCGGATGTTTTTCTACGAAGAGCTGACAGGCTTTCAATACCTCTTTAGAGTTCTGCCAGCCCATTTCGAATAGCTCGCAGGCAAAGGTCTTTTGGTTTAAGAATCCAATGTAGCTCTGGGATGCCTTTTTACGGTTCACTTTCACAATGGTCCGTTCGCCTTTCCTGAGCCAGGCTTTACGAATGACCGCCTCTTGATCCATGCGAACCTCGTCGCAGGCGAATACCTCCCAGTCGTCGCTTTGCAGGAGCGGAGCAAGTTCCGCTTTGATGGCTTTCATGCGTTCTTCGATGAGCTGCTCATCCCGTTTGCGGTCAAAGGTGTCGGCGTATTTGAAGCTGAGGTTGCTAAACTTGAGCAAGAAGTGGTATGACTGGTCGCATTCATACACGACGCCAAAGCTGGTCTCGACATATTGTTTGAGTTGGGGCACGTCCCAGAACTCTTTTGGTAGACCGTGCTCTGAGGGCGAGGATTGCAAGACGGTCTTCACTTCGGCTAGCTGCTCAGGGGTAAGCTTGCCGGCATTATGGTTGTTTTTATGCCCCGTGAAGATACTGGCAAGTCGACACTTGCGCCAATGCCGCAGCCACAGTTCTATGGTGCTTGGCTTGCGATCCACTACCTCAGTGATGAATTCTAACGGTGCGCCACGAGCAGCCGCCAATACCGCTTGAGCCTTGAACCGTACCAGTACAAGCGGTGAGGTCTTGGCATATTGTTTTAGTAGGTCTCGCTCGAGGCCAGAGATTGTTATTGGTATTTGTTTTGTCGCCATCCATTCAGGATAGCAAACGGGCAGGTTTTGTTTTTAGGTTGCTATA
>JAICKY010000028.1 GCA_025927655.1 Candidatus Saccharimonadota bacterium
CAGTTGATTATATTTTAATATCCATTCAGGATTATGGGAAGGGTATTGATGAGATTGTTAGATCAAAGATATTTCAGCCTAACTTTACAACCAAGAGTTCCGGAACTGGCCTGGGTCTAGCTTTTGTAAAGCAAACGGTCGAATCCCTCTCAAATCCTTTTTTGGCGAAGGGCGGCGTCCGCCATCCCCCTCTCGAAGTTTAGCTTTTCCGTACATCGTCCTATCGCTTTAGCGGCCGGCTATAGTACAATATCGCTTATGGATGGTATGCAACCAGGGCAAGTTATTACTCCGCACGATTCCGACGAGCCAAAACAGCCAGGGGCGGGTGCCCCGCCTGAGCCAACTCGTCCGCTGGAAAAGCCGGGCTCTGCCCCCACTCCCCCGCCTGCCTCTGTTCCGCCACGCGAACCAGCTTCAGCTTCTACGGCGGGCAGCACAGACCTGCAGGCGAAAGATTCCGTTCCGGATGCTGGCTGGCAATTCGATGCCGCCACAGACACCACTCCTGTATCACAGGGTATGGGTTCAGATGAAGTCTCGTGGACCGCTTCCGAGTTCGTTTTGCATGACAAAAGCGCAGGCTGGTATAGCGCGCTGATTCTTGGTGGTTTGGTTGCAGCCGTTGCAGACTATCTGGTTTGGAAAGACAGGTTTTCCGCTGGTGTTATTGTCATTGTAACCATCTTTTTTGCTCTGTTCGCTGCACGAAAGCCCCGCGAACAGAACTACGCCCTGTCTCGGCAAGGCGTACGTATCGGTGCTAAAACGTATCGATTTCAGGAGTTTAAGAATTTCTCGGTAATCGAAGACGGTTCGACTATTAGCGTGGTATTTATGCCCTTGAAGCGGTTTATGCCGGCATTGACAGTGTATGTCGTACCAGACGTAGAAGAACAGGTCTTCGATTTCCTAAGCTCTATTTTGCCATTCGAACAGCACCGAGTAGACGCGGTAGACAGCTTGATGCGTCGTATCCACCTGTAGCGTTACTATTCAATGCTTTAAAGCATTGGTGAGTGCGGCCAATGGGCCGTAGATGGGTATCTGGTGCTATAGTAAAGTCATGTCATTCCTGCAAAACAAACACCATGGCTATGATCCGGTATGGCATGTGCAGGTTATTATGTTGGTGGTCATCGGGCTTCAGCTGATACTCCCCGATCGCTATGTGTTCGGAGTGCGCTGGCTTATCCCTGCGCTCGAACTAGTGCTGATCTTGCTGCTGCTTCGCACGACTCCTAAGCGGTCAGTCTTCCGCTCGCCCAAGCGGCATATAAATGTTGTGTTGTTGCTGGCGGTACTGGCGCTTGGCAACCTCTATGCTCTTTTCAGGGTTGCCGATCAGTTGCTCCAGGGCGGCAAGGTGTACGATGGCCGTGCGCTTATCCTTACGGCTATCAATATTTACCTAACGAATATTGTTATCTTTGCCCTGCTCTATTGGGAGATGGATGCAGGCGGTCCGGGGCATCGGCGCGAAGCACGTGACACGGAGCATGATCTTCTGTTTCCGCAAAGCCAGATTGCGAGCTTGGCTAAGTGGCACCCGACGTTTATTGACTATCTATTTGTTTCCAGCACCAACGCCACCGCCTTCAGTCCTACCGATACGCTGCCGTTGAGTCGTCGGGCAAAGATGCTGATGCTGTTTCAGGCCATGATCTCACTCGTGGTTGTGGCGCTGGTCGCAGCTCGTGCGGTCAACATCCTAAACTAGCCTAAACGCTACATACTATCTCCCTATTTTGACAATCCGCCAAGACGGATTATCATATAAGCAATAGGTGTAAAAGAGGGACGGTATGTACGAGCAGGATGCAGCACCAAATATTCGTCGGGTAATCTGGATTGCCTTGGGGTTTATTGTGACTGTCGTTGTACTGTGGGTGTTGGTGTGGCTGGTGTTCTTTCGCCACTCCTCATCAAAGACAACCAATATAAACGGTTCCAATACGAAACAAAACCAATCCGGTACTACTAAGCCGAACACAAAAGGTGGTGCGAACGGCAACGCTAGTTCCCCGCCCAGCAATACGGGCGCTCCTTCATCATCCGCTGCGGCGGCTCCGGATCAGCTGGCAAATACCGGTGCTGGTGATGTCTTTGTGCCCTTTGCAGTAGCTGGTGTGTCCGGCAGTGTGCTGTACTACGTCCGCTTACGCAAAAAACTGCTTTCCTAGTGCTCTCACCCCAAGAACTGCTATACTTGGCGTAGCAATGAGTAGTCGTATCCAGCCTGTTCTGTCGGTCGTTATTCCGGTGTATAACGAAGCTGCCGGAATTGAAAAATTCCACGCTTCACTGATCGCCGTACTTAAAGACGCCCCGCTTACCTATGAAGTCTTATATATCGATGACGGCAGCCTAGATGCCAGCGCTAAAGTTATTACTGGGTTTCACGAAGCAGATCCGCACGTACGCGTGCTAAAACTAACACGTAATTTTGGTAAAGAAATTGCTACTACGGCCGGTATTCATGCTGCCCGTGGTGACGCTATCCTTATGCTGGATGCCGATGGGCAGCATCCGGTGGAAGCCATCCCGCGATTTGTTGCGAAGTGGCAGCAAGGCGCCAAAGTGGTGGTTGGCAAACGGATCGGCCGTCAGGCGCCAATGTTGAAGCGCTTTGGTTCCAAGCTGTTTTACGGCCTGTTTAGCCGTAGTATGGGTGTACGCGTAGATCCTGACACTAGCGATTTTCGGCTCATCGACAAAAGTCTGCAGCTGGAATTTAATCGGATGACCGAGCGCAACCGAATGACCCGTGCGCTCATCGATTGGCTGGGCTACGACCGCGAATATGTGACATACCGGGAGAATGATCGCTTGGCTGGTGCAGCCACGTACTCAATCCGCAAGCTGTCGAAACTGGCCATTGATAGCGCAATATCCCTCAGCACGTCGCCGCTCTATCTGGTTGCGTATATCGGCGCGGTCGTGCTGCCGGTGTCCACCTTTTTGGGTCTCGGGATGATCATCAATTACGCACTAAGCGATCCCCTGCATCTTCACGCTACTGGCGGCGCATATGTAATGGTACTAGTGCTGTTTCTTGTTGGTATTCTGCTGGTATCACAGGGTATCATCGGTCTATACTTATCCCATATCCACACCGAAACACAAAATCGGCCGCTCTACGTGGTCGATGAAGCGAATACGAAAGGCTGATTATGAACCGGATCAAAGAAATGTTAAAACGCCTCGGATACCGGTATCTGCTTATTGGAGGCAGTGTGTATGTGTTTGAACTGGCAGTTATAGTTGGGGCTCAGAAGCTCGGCGCCAGTGCCGTCTGGGCGGTGGCTATCAGCTTCTGTTTGGGCACAACGGTTTCATTCTTCTTGCAAAAGCTAGTGACATTTGGCGATAGGCGGATGCACCACCGCATTCTCATTCCGCAACTGATCGCTACCGCGCTGCTCATCGTGTGGAACCTGGGGTTCTCCGTGCTGGTTACTAAACTACTGCAACGTCATATACCGGCTGTCGCCACCCGTACATTGGCGCTTGGCATAACTACTGTCTGGAACTTCTACCTGTATAAAACCCGCATCTTCAAAAATACCAGCGAAGAACTAATAGGCTAAGCAGTACTGTCGTGCAAGATACTCCTCCTCTTGTTGCATTGAGTAAAAAAGGCTGGCAACGGTTCCTGCAACTACTTGATTGGGCGGCACACAATGACACCTTTGGCCGTATGTACGCGTACGGTGGGTTGGGAGTATTGTTTGCTACCACTTTGCTCTGGGCAATCCTTGGCGCGCGCCTGCAACTCCATAATGCCGACCAGCTTTCAGATCCGTATATGTTTAGCTCGTGGGCTACATTTCATGCCGCATCTTTCCCTGGTGCGCATACGTTTCTGCTTAAATGGCCCATTTTCTGGCTGCTGAACGTGTTTCATGTCGGTGCTGGCAGCTTGCTTGTTGCTACTGTTTTGGTAGCGTTGGCAACCGTTGGGGCGTTGGCTCTTATTTTGTATAAAATAGATCGGCGGCCTTTAGTATATGGTACGGTTTGCCTGGGGTTGGCGCTAGCATTGCTATTGGTACCTGCCCAGCCGTATGCCGGCGGGTTATTGCCTGTTAACTTTGCGATGTTAACGACGCGCAATGTGGAATATGTATTTTATCTTGCAGCTCTAGTGCTGTTTGCCCGGGCAAATCGCATGTGGAGCCGCAGTTTTGCACTAGGGACTGTGTTGCTGGCGGTACTTTTTGCCAGTGACAAACTGTTCCTGAGTTTAAGCGCGGGCGGTGCCTTGGCGGCGCTATTGGTATATGCACTTCGAAGCAACTGGGGTCTTGCAGCGTTTGCTACCAGATGGTTGGCCGGGAGCGTGCTGGCGGCAATCGGTTCGATGAGTGTCTTATTATTGATCTCCGCGTCTCACTTGACGAACCTTGTAGACAGCGCTTCTGCTAACCCGTACGGTGTCGTACATAGTGGTAGCGGTGTACTGCTGGGCGCTGTATACGCGGTCACGGGGCTGTTTACTAATTTTGGTGCGAACCCTGCTTACGATAACACTATATTGCGGCAGCTTCCGGGTGATCTAGCCCACCGGCTTTGGAGCTATAGCGGTCCGGTTTATCTGGTTGCTGCCGGGATACTTGCCTACGGGCTGGTAGCGATGTGGTACGTGTTTCGCCCGACGCTCGGCAAAACCCCATCTTCCGTTGCCAAACTGCCCGTCGCCAATCTGTTCTCTCTGTCGCTCATATGGTCTACGGTTGCGGCTTTCGGTGTGTTTATTCTGACCAACCACTACTACGCCGTAGATGCTCGGTATCTTACCATCGGCCTGTTTGCGGGTGTGATTGCGGGAAGCGTCTGGCTTCGCCAACAAGATTGGAACTCGCCGACCGACCTTTTGCTGGTAGCGTCTATGTTCCTGGCGGCGATTGGGTTAGCAGTGGTCATTACCATCCAGGTTTCGTCGCGGCAAACAGCTGCACTCGGTACGGTGGATAACCGTAACAGCCTGGTAGCTGCCGCATTAAAACATCACAGGGTCGACGTACTGGTAGGCGATTACTGGCGCGTGTTGCCCATAAAACTTGCCTCGCAAGGTGGCCTTACGGTTACTCCGCTAGCTAGCTGTACTCAGCCAACCGCTGCGCTAACCAGCGGTGCTTGGCAGCCCAATCTTACTAAACACAGCTTTGCGTACCTTATTACCTTTGATGGTAGCCTCACGAACTATCCTCATTGCAGCCTGAGCCAGATAACAACGGCATATGGCCAGCCGAATGCCACTCAAATAATAGCCGGCACGCTAACGCAACCCAAGGAGGCGCTCTTGTTTTATGATGACGGCAGCCACCCTGCTTCTGTCCACAGGTCCTTGTCCGCCACTCCGCCCGCCCTTCTGCCGGCGAGCCTTGATCAATTAACGGCAACCGCCTGTAGGCAGCCGACTATTATGAACGTTGTAGCCCACCAGGACGACGACCTGCTTTTTCTGAGTCCAGACCTGCTGCACAATATACAATCCAAAGATTGTGTCCGCACGGTCTACCTAACCGCCGGTGATGCTGGCGGCGGAAAATTCTACTGGCTCAGCCGGCAACTGGGAGCCGAGGCAGCATATAGCAACATGGTTGGTGTCAAAGATGTCTGGGATCACCAGACGCTCATTCTCGCTCCAAACGAATACGCTACAATTGCTGCTCCACGTAACAATACACGCGTATCACTTGTATTTATGAACCTGCCTGATGGCAATCTACAAGGACAAGGCTTCCCAGCGTCGGACCACCAGAGCCTAGCTAAACTGTATAGCGGCAGCATATCCACTATACGTACCGTCGACGGCGAATCCGTCTATACTTCCGGCCGGCTAGTGGATGCACTCACGTTGCTTATGGATACATACCAGCCAGCAGAGATCCACACCCAAGCAGACGCAGTCGAGTCTCAGTACCCGGACCATAGCGATCATATTACAACAGGCAATTTTACCGAACTGGCTGCCACCCAGTACGACCAGCAACATTTTGGCGGCGCGATAACCATACCGGTTAAGCGGTACATCGGCTATCCTATTCATGGTTTTGACAACAATGTTTCAGATTCAGACTTGGCACAGAAAGAATCTGCCTTTATGGCGTATGGGCAATACGATAACGGTGTTTGCCACACCATGGCAGCTTGCGCCGCGGGAACGGTTTATCAGTACTACTTGCCGAAGCAGTATCAGCAGTAGGCTACTGCTCTAGGTAGGCGAGTGTTTCGTCAGAAAACACCTCCTCTACGCTCACGATATGGTTTATCTTTTGCTTTGTTGCCATATTACCTCCTATGACAAGCGCATCGTATAATTACAGGGGTGGATTGTCTGTAAAATTACTCACAGAGACCTTGGGCCGCCGAGCTCTTTTATTCTGGCGGAGAGGGAGGGATTCGAACCCTCGATACCGTTGCCGGTATACTGCATTTCGAGTGCAGCGCACTAGACCAACTATGCGACCTCTCCGCATGCGCACTATTTTAACAGATCGGGGCTACTATGGCGCTAGACTAGCTTTTTGCCATCGTGTGTGGTAATATTACCCCTGTTGTATTCCATAAACCCGGATATTGGGTAGGGAAAAGAGCAGCCAGACAAAATGTATTCCATTTTGCCTGCGCGTCGAGAAAAACCGTAGGTTTGTCTCGAGGTCATGTACCCGTAGCTCAGCTGGATAGAGCGTCGGCTTGCGGAGCCGAAGGTCGTAGGTTCGAATCCTGTCGGGTACACCAGTAAAAACACCTCAGCTTGTCTGAGGTGTTTTTACTGGTGTAGTCGCGTAAGCGGCTTGAAGCTACGAAGTAGGTGCGGCGTAGCAGGTCATCTCGCAGGAGCTTGCTCCGAGAAAGGATCTGCGGAGAAGGACGTAGTCCGCTATCCTGCCGCAAATACACCAAATTGTGTATGTTCAACTCCCCGTCAAAGAGGAGTTTTTCTTTGGCCTGAATACCGGCTGAATTATTCTCCAGCGTATACTGTCTATATGCAAGATTCAATTTTTACCAAGATCATCAACGGCGAAATTCCCTGCCACAAAGTCTACGAAGACGCTAAAACTTTCGCGTTCCTAGACATCCACCCTATCCAGCCAGGCACCGTACTCGTGGTACCCAAACAGCAGATTGAATCTGTCTGGGATCTAGGCGGCGGAGACTATCAAGCGCTGATGGCGACCGCCAAAAAGGTCGCCGCGCAGATCAAGCGGGTCTTCCCTGATAAATCACGGGTGGCAATGCATATCGAAGGACTGGATGTTGCCCACGCTCATCTTAAACTCTTCCCTTTTAGTACCGACGAAGAATTCCGTCATCATCCGGATATGAGTGCGGAACCTGACCATGCCGCGCTTAGCGAAATTGCTTCCAGGCTTCATCTAGCAGACGAACAGTAAGCGCCACCTGCAAAAACTAACCATTTCCGGCTACAAAAACCTAGCACAAGCAGCTTGTAACTGGTACAATACGGCCATGGATCTTGGTGGAAGCTTGACCGAGGAGAGGCAGCTCGGCCGTGTCGTGCAGTCGGCACGAAAGGCGGCGGGGTTTACGCAGCAGGCGCTGTGCCAGAAATCCGGCCTTAGCTACTCTACGCTCGCGAAAATTGAACGCGGCGCTATTCGCGCGCCTTCAGTTTTTACTATTAAACACCTTGCGGCTACGCTGGGTATGAGTCTAGATGATCTCTTGCAAGGAGTTGTTACTGCGAAACAGCCGCTTATTCCCGTACCAGGCGCACCATCTGGCAAGCAAGTCTCCAAAAACGGCGTCCGGTTTGTGTATTTTGATATGAACGGCTGTTTAATTCGCTCCGGGGTTAGCAAGGCAGCCAGTATGCTGGCGGCAGATAGCGGTGTTACCGCCGATGTTATCGAATCAATCTTTTGGCAGTACGACAACGATGTCTGCCGGGGCGATAAAAGCATCGACGAGCTCAACACAGTGCTTGCAGAGCGACTCCACATGCTTGTAGATTGGAACAAATACTATCTAGCGGCTGTCGAACCGACGCCGCAAGTTGCCGAACTGGTTGAATGGGTAGCGCAAAATTATTATGTTGGTATCCTTACGAACACCCTGCCTGGTCTAGTACGCCCCATGCTCGAAAATGGCACGCTGCCCCGGGTACAGTATGATGCTGTCATCGACTCATCCGAAGTTCATGCCCTCAAGCCCGAACCGGAAATGTTCACGATTGCTGCGGAACGTGCCGGTATGTCACCGAACGAAATATTGCTGGTCGACGACGACCATCTAAACTTGGCGGCAGCTGGCCAGCTTGGCTGGCAAACCATGAGCTTCCACGCCTACCATTCCGAAGACTCCATCCTGGCTGTCAGTAATGCCCTACAGCCCGCCGACTAGATGCCTACCAATATTGTATGTGGGTAGCCCACGTACAAGACAGGGCGATCAATATCATACATATGATCGTCCATCGGTCGGGCGACATCTTCCTTAAAGAGACTAACGCGATGTATACGATGCCAACGGCTACGCTTGCTAACAGGGCTACACTCCAAATGGTCAAAAACTGTGTGACCATAGTATCTTTCGATGAGCTGTTGGCGACCGTTTTTACAATCGTTTGCATTACAGCCAAAAGCAACACCTGGACGGCCAGCAATGATCCAAGCACTATCCGAAAGCTAAGGTGTTTCATATACTAAGCCTACCATGGGCGTGTATAGGACGGCTAGTTTTTTAGGCCGTCTGGAAGCGCGTCTGTTCGACTTTCAGGCGTTCCAAGTTGGCTGTAGCTTCTTCCAGCTGCTCCTTGGTCTGCCTCACGATTTCCTTTGGCGCGTGCGCGACGTAGCTTTTGTTGTCCAAACGGCCCTGTAGTTGGGCTACTACTTTTTCCTGTGTGGCGATCTGTGTGGCAAGCTTATCAGCATAGGCTTTTAGCATGCCGCTGTCCACGTCTAGCCAGCATTCGTACGTAGTACTTGTTAGGTGCAAACCGGTCCCATCGCTCACTTCGCGTACACCAGCCAGATTGCCCATGCGGGTTAGCAGTTCGGCGTTACCCGCCAGAAATGGTACATCACGGTAATACAGGCTTGGCTTGCTGACGGCAAGCGATTTTACTAGTGCCCGGGTCTCGGTCACAATGGCTTTAATCTGCTCAAAGTTCTCAGCCTGCTTTTTGTCAGCTTTCGGTATCTTTGGCCACTCACTGGTTATTAACAGGCTGTCAGTGTCGCCGTAGAGCGTTTGCCAGATTGTTTCCGTTATAAATGGTGCAAATGGATGCGCTATTTTCAGGACGTTTTCCAGCGCATAGCCCAGTACGTCCCTGCTCTCTTGTACTTTACTGGCTTCAATGTACCAGTCGGCCACGTCATCCCATACAAAGTGGTACAGTTCGTCATACGCTTCACTGAATCGATATCTGTCCAGATGTTTGCCTATTGCATCCGTTGACTGTTGTAGTTTACGCAACACCCAGTGGTCGGCATCAGTTTGTGGTTCCGGCGTACTGCCGGGGGTGTAACTCTCACCCAAAACGCCTTCCGTGTAACGCGCGATGTTCCACAGCTTGTTACAAAAGTTTCGGTTGGCCTCTACCTTGCTCCATCCCCAGTTCTGGTCATTACCTGGACTCACTCCCATTATTAGGGCCATACGCAGCGCGTCGGTACCATACTTGGGGATGACATCCAGTGGATCGATGATGCTTTCCGGGCGACTCTTGCTCATTTTTTTACCGTCTTCAGCGCGGATCAATCCATGCAGATAGACTGTCTTAAACGGTATTTGGCCAGCTGCGTAGGTAGTCGAAAGGATCATGCGCGCAACCCAGAAAAACAAAATGTCCCAGCCAGTCTCCATTACCGATGTGGGATGATATGCCTGAAAATCAGGGCTCATACGCAGCAAGTCGCCGAGTGATAGGCTATTGTCAGTCGCTAATGCTGGATCAATTAGGGTGCTCCACGTCCACAATGCGGCGCTAAACCATGTATCGAGCGTGTCGGCATCTTGCTCCCACTCATTCCACCCTTCGCTTTCGTCGTCAGTCGGCGCCTGCAGCCCAACGTATGTTTCAACTGTGCCATCAGTGTGTGTACGGTACCATGCAGGTATACGGTGTCCCCACCAGATCTGTCGGCTTATACACCAGTCGCGCAGGTTGTCTATCCAGTGGAAATAAATCTTCTCGAAACGCTTTGGCATCAGCTCTATGTCACCTTCACGGATCACGCTTTGCAGCACCTCTTTCAGGCTCAGTCGCTTCCCTTTCCACTCCACCACCTGTTTATTTACGTCTATAAACCATTGCAAGCGAATTTGGGGCTCAATAATCCCCTTCCCGCGTTCGTTGCGAGCGATATTGTGTACATAATTTTCGTCTGTCTTTACTAGCAGGCCCTTGGCTTCCAGTTTTTCGATAATCTTTGGTCTGGCATCGACGATATCCATGCCAGCGAATTCTCCCGCTATAGGCAGTAATTTCCCGTGAAAATCGATGATCTGTGTTTTATCCAGATTGTGGCGCTCGGCAATGTCAAAATCAACCATACTGTGCCATGGCGTGATGGTCATAACGCCAGTGCCAAACGTTGGGTCAATTGCTTCGTCTTTGATGACTGTGGCAGTTACCGGCCCAGTGATCCACTCTGCAGTAAAGGTATCACCGTGTTTATACTTCTTATAGCGTTTGTCGTCTGGGTGCATTACTACGTATTTGTCGCCAAATTTGGTCTCTGGACGAGCCGTGGCAATCTGGAACGGGCCGTACTTCAGAGTGTAGAATTTAGTGGTCTCCTCTTCGTAGATCACCTCGTCGTCAGATACGTTGGTTTCCAGATTTGGGTCCCAGTTCACGATCCGGTGGCCTCTGTAAATCAGGCTATCATTGTACATTTTGGTAAATACTTCGCCTACCGTGCGTGTCAGGGCTGGGTCGAGCGTGTAGCGCAAACGTGACCAGTCGCAGCTGGCACCCATGGCACGCATTTGTCCCAGCATGGTTCCCCTGCTCTGGCCGACGAATTCTCGTGTACGGTCCAGAAATGCATCACGACCTATTTCGTGTTTGGTAGTGCCTTCGTCTGCCAGCTTCTTCTCTATTATGGCGTTTACGGCCAACGCGGCATGGTCGGTACCCGGCAACCACAATACGTCCTTACCTTGTAATCGGTTATAGCGCGCCATGATATCTTGAAGTGTTAGGAACAGCGAGTGCCCTAGGCTGAGCGTACCGGTCTCGTTTGGAGGTGGCATAGCGATAGAGAATCGCTCTTTATTAGAGGTTGGGTCAGCGGCAAATGCCCCGCTCTTCTCCCAGAGTGCGTAAATATCGGCTTCGTAGTCGCCTGGTTCGTAAGTTTTTGGTAATTGCATAAGATAAATCCTTTGTAATGGTGTTGGTAATACGGTGAAAGAGAATACTAGAGTCCCCGAGGGACGCCTGACTTCACGGAACCAATCACCATCAGAATCTGGAGCATGACTAGAGTATACCACCTCTGTTACCTCGAGCAAAGTATGCAAAGGTTTTCACGTGAATTACTCACTACTCCTCCGATCTGCAAACCCGGAGGAGGTAGTGAGCTGCAGCTCCGCCGTAAGGCGTGTTCTCCCTTTTTCCGCCTCTCGGCGAGGAACGGGGATGCACTCATAGTCTGAAGACAAACCCTAAAGGGTTTTTCTGCAAGCCTCGCCTTTGGCGATGGCTTGCTACTTTTCCGGTCTGCGATCGAGAGTCAGTTAACGTGGGATTATCGCCAGTGTATGTAGCGAAGCTACATACTCAGATTCGGCGCGATGTCCAAAGTGTAAGGATCAGCCATAGGGCGGTTGCGCATAGCCATAAAACAACCAAGCGTAGCGATCATAGCGCCGTTGTCAGTGCAAAGTTTGGGATCAGTCCAGGTGAGGGGAATAGACAAGCGAGCCTGCAATCGACGGCGTACTTCCGGATTGGCAGCCACGCCACCGGCGATTAAGACAGTTTTCGGTTGGAACTCCTCGTACGCCAGTATGGCTTTATCTACGACAGTCTCAATCGCAGTCTTCTGGAAGCTGGCTGCAATATCGGCCTTCTGAGCCTCAGACAGCCGTGCTGCGATGTCTTTGCTGGGGAAAGTGAAGTCTTTCCCGATTTGAGCCTGGGCTGTCCTTAAAACGGCTGTCTTGACGCCGCTAAAGCTAAAGTCGTATTTACCGGCAAGCTTAGCTTTTGGAAATGCGAACGCGTTCTCATCTCCACCGACTGCCATTTTATTAACGCTCGGGCCGCCAGGATAGGGGAGTCCAAGTATCTTTGCTACTTTGTCGAATGCTTCGCCGATGGCGTCATCCTGCGCCTGTCCAAGTAGGGTGTAATCGAAGTGATTTCGAAATAGCACTAACTGGCTGTGTCCACCGCTAACGATAAGTGCCAGTACCGGGAATTCCGGTTGCTTGCCGGGCAGGGTATAGCCGGGCAGGGTGGTTTCGGTAATAAAGTTGGCATATGCATGGCCCTCAACGTGGTTGATCGCGTACAACGGCTTATTTTTGGTAATTGCCAGCGTTCGCGCACTCAAAACACCAATCAACAGGGAGCCACCCAGACCTGCACCGTAGGTAACCGCGATCGCATCAATATCGTCCCAGGTGCAGCTAGCCTGGTCCAGTGCCTGTTCGATCACGGTATCTATAGCCTCTATATGGCTGCGAGCAGCGATTTCCGGCACTACGCCGCCGTATGCAGCCTGTAAATCCATGCTGCTCAGCACCACATTGCTGCGTAGTTTATATCCGTCTTTAACGACGGCTGCCGCTGTTTCGTCGCAGCTGCTTTCGATACCTAACACAATCATTTGCTTATAGTGTAGCAGATTACGGTGCCGCCTATTTGACAACAGCGCGAATAAGCATAATTATAATTGACAAAAGCGCCAAAATTTGCTAAGGTATGGTTATTACAAACTAACAAAAATATAAAAAAGACTGCGCCATGAGTACAGAGGCACCTACCAGTGAAAGACCACAAACAATAAACGAGGAAGAACTTACTGAAGTAGCATCCGTTACGGCTAGCTATCTACCTACATCCGTGGAAGATGCATTCAATACTGTAGATATCGCGCAAAAGCTACTGCCTACACTACAGGATGCCGCACAGCATGGGTTCGAGGACTCACAGGCCGTTCGGGTAATAACGCAGATTAGTGAACGAGGGGTAGACCACTGGAAACTCACTAAAGACCAGATGACTGAATTAACAGCTGTGTCAGAGGCAGGCGCACGTCCGTCCAGCGTATCCGAGAAGGATTGGATTCATATGGGTGCTGCAGAACGCCGCCAAGCTAAGATGGATGCCGGTAGGCGATTGGATCTGAGCAACGCGATCGTCCACCACGAGGAACAACAGCAGCGTGAAGCGGAAGATCTTGCTCGCAAAGACCGTGCGGAAACCGCCCTGATGGAGCATTTGCAAGAAGTTTCTGATGCTGCCCGCAATACTGTACTGGCTGATATGGGACCAGATATTAAAGCCCGTGTGGAAGAAGCTCGTAATAACTCACGTCTGAGTGATAATGCGCGTGATATGTTGATAACTAATCTGAATGGAAAGCTGGAGACTGCGGCTACTGAAGCTGCCCAGCGGGCTGCCAGTGAGCGTCAGCAGGTAATTGATGCTAACGGTGGTGCGCTTGGCCTGGAAAACCTCCTGCGTACTGAGGCGCAGGCGGCTGTAGATGCAGCTGAACGAGCTAAGAAAGTTGCTTGGTTGAAGAAGATACATGGTGCCGACTATGATAAGAAATTCGACGGAGATGGCAACCCACTTCCGAAAGACAATACTCCTGCCCCTGAACATGGCCCAGTGCTAGGCCCAAAAACACAGGCTGAATATATTGCTGGGCTACAGAGGATTCATGGCCTCGACTATCCTAAGAAATTCGACGAACACGGCAACCCACTCGCAAAGGCTGAGCCGGAAAAACCGGAAAAGCCTGAAGATCAAGAGGATCAGAGCGACTTAGCTAAAGGTATAGGTGATGTAGCGCTGACTGCTGTTACCGAAAAGCCATCGTGGCTTAAACAACTCAAGCAGAAGCGGTCTCAAAGGGTCCCAAAGCCTAAGGCTGCTAGGCCTCAGAGGCGCCAGTGGGAACCTCGAGCCAGCAGTGAGATAGAGAGTCTTGTCGGCGCAAACACCCGCACTCCGGAAACAAGGGAGCAGTTACTACAAG